>JADZEM010000123.1 GCA_020850535.1 Chloroflexota bacterium | reverse complement strand
GCCGAACTCCGTGGCCGTCGTGGCGCTGGCCCGGCGCGGCTCGATGCTCCCCTGGAAGGGCATCGCCTACATGGAGAAGATCGCCGTCGGGCCGGCTGGCAAGGGCGTCGTCTCGCTGGAGCTGTCCGTCGAGGAGAACCTCCGGGCGCTGTCAGGGGCGAAACGCTGCGACGTCGAGGATCTCACCGTGGTGATCCTCGACCGCGAGCGGCACAACGAGATCATCCGGCGAGTGCGTGAGGCTGGCGCACGGGTCAAGCTGATCACGGATGGCGATATCGCGGGTGGGATCATGCCGTCGCTCGAAGAGACCGGCATGGACTTGCTGCTGGGGATCGGCGGCTCGCCGGAGGCGGTGACCACGGCCTGCGCGCTCAAGTGCCTGGGCGGCGACATCCAGTGCCGCTACTGGCCGCGCAACGACCGTGAGCGCGAGCTTGCCGAGCAGCAGAACCTCTCGCTGACGAAGATCCTGACCATCGACGACCTCGTGGCCGACGACGACGTCTTCTTCTCGCTGACCGGCGTCACGACCGGCGAGCTGGTGCGGGGCGTTCGGTACGCGCGGCACGGGGCGTTCACCGAGACGCTGGCGATGCGCGGCAAGTCCGGGACGATCCGCCGGGTGCAGTCCAGCCACAACTTTGACAAGCTGATGCGGTACTCCGCGTTGGCGTACGACGCTCCGGAGGATGCGTCGTAAGTGCGTGTGTGGCAAGCCCATCCTGCACGTTGCTGCCTGAAGCGGGCGTTGGTATACTCTCGCCGCCGGCCAGACCAGGGAAGAGAGGGGCGACGATGTCCAGTCTCAACACCTGGGAAGCCATTGGGGTCGTCACGCAGTTCGGCGTGACGGTCGCCATTACCGTCGCAGTTGGTTTTTTGCTGGGTAGCTGGATCGATAGGCAAATCGGCTCTGGAATTATCTTCTCGCTCTTGCTTGCGGTTGGCGGCATGATCTCGGCGGTGGTGAGCACCCTCCAGTTGTTGAAATATGTCTCGCGGCGTGCCAACGATCGTCGCGGACAGGTTCAGGAGTAGCCCCCGGTGCAGCTGAGCCAGTTTGGTCAGATCAGTGCGATGGCCGTCGCGGCGGCTGAGGCTGCTGAAGAAGGCGGTCACGGGGCGGGGTTGACCCCGCATGTGTTCTTCCACATTGGCCCGATCCCGGTCATCGACCAGGTGTTCAGCGCCTGGGTGGTCATGGCGGTGCTGCTGCTGATCGCGTTCCTCGTGACGCGAAATCTTCAGCTGGTGCCGCGCGGCATGCAGAACCTCGTCGAGTTGATCATCGAGACCTGGATGGGGATGATCCACCAGACGGCGGGCGCGAACGGACGGAAGTTCTACCCCGTGGTGCTGACGGCGTTCATCTACATCCTGGCGGCGAACTGGATCGGCACGACGCCGTTCTTCGGCAACATCAAGGGCTTTGCCTCGCCGAACAGCAACCTGAGCATGACGGTGGCGATGGCCATCGTGGTGTTCGTGCTGGTGCAGTACTTCGCCATCAAGACGCTGGGGCTGGGCGGGTACCTGAAAGAGTTCCTGGTCCCGAACCCGCTGCACATCCTGACGGAGCTGAGCCGACCGCTCTCGCTCTCGCTCCGGTTGTTCGGCAACATCTACGCCGGCGGCGTGCTGGTGCACACGATGCTGCTGACGGTGCCGGGTGGGTTCCTGATCACCTGGATTTTCCTCGGCCTGGAGCTGTTCGTCGGTGTGGTCCAGGCACTCATCTTCACGATGCTGACGCTGGTCTTCCTGTCGATTGCGAACACGAGCCATCACGGGCACGATGAGTCGCACGATGCGGGGCACGCAGAAGCGCACCACTGATTCTTGGCCCTGACGGGCCACAAGCGGGCCCAGACGGGCCGAACTTCTGGAGGGTCTTCGTGGAAGGAATGGCGGCCGCGGTGGCCATCGCCGTTGGGGCTCTGGGTCCTGGCCTTGGTATCGGCTACGGCGTTGGCAAGGCGATGGAAGCGATCGGGCGCAACCCCGAGGCCAGCGACCGGATCCTGGTCCCGATGCTGATCGGTCTGGGCTTCGCAGAGGCCATCGCGATTTACGCGCTCGTTATCGCGTTCCTCCTGCCGAAGTGAGATCGTCAGGTGGCCGTGCCCGGGCAGTTGCCCTGGCAGCGGTGCGGCGCACGGCCCTGACGGGACAGGAACGCGGATGAGCGGAGTTTTAACAACGCTGGGGATTGACGGGTACGCCTTCCTCTGGCACACGCTCAACTTCATCGTTCTGATCGGCCTGCTCTACAAGTTCCTGTACACCCCGGTGGTGGGGCTGCTGGACGAGCGGACCCGGAAGATCGAGGAGAGCCTGGCTGCGGCCGAGCGAGCGCAGGCCGAGGTGGCGCGTGCGGACCGTGAGCGCGACGAGCTGCTCACGAACACCCGCCGCGAGATTCAGGAGATGATGGCGACGGCCCAGCAGGTTGCCGAGCGCATCCAGTCGGAGGCGCGGACGACGGCCAGCACCGAGGCGCAGCGCATCATCGAGACCGCCCGCCAGGAGGCGGACGCGGAGCGTGCCCAGGCGATGGCTGAGCTGCGGCGCGAGGTGGCGAGCCTGGCGGTCCAGGCGGCCGAGCGCATCATCAGCCGCAACCTCGACGATCAAGCCCAACGCCAGCTCGTGGACGAGTTTCTCGACGAGCGGCCGACGCAGGCCGGACGGGCCTAGGAGGCGGGGTAGCGCGTGGCGCGGACGAATATCCGGGCGCTCCGCTTCGCGGAGGCGGCGTTTGCCGTCGCTCGGGATACGAACACTCTGGACGCCTGGCTCGAGGCTCTCGATCAGGCGTCCTCGCTGTACGAGAATCACGCCGCTGAACTGTTCCTGACCAGCCCGGTTGAGTCGGCTGAGAAGAAGCGGGCGGTGTTGAAGGAGCTGCTGCCCGGCGTCTCGGACGACGTGCAGCGTTTCCTGGCGATCCTGGCCCACCGGGATCGGCTGGAGCTGGTGCCGGACATCGCGGTGCATTTCCGCCGGCTGCTCAACGAGCACCGAGGGATCGCCGTGGCGACGGTCACCACGGCGGTGCCGATTGACGACCGGCAGAAGGCGGTGATCGCGTCGCGGCTGGGCCGGCGGCTCGGCAAGACGGTGGTGCTCGAAGAGCGCGTTGACCCGTCGATTGTGGGCGGGGTGATCGCGCAGGTGGGCGACACCGTCATCGACAGCAGCATTCGCGGTCGGCTGGAGCGGTTGCGGCGAACGTTGACCGCCTGAGCATGATGGCGTCGGCAGGCGCGCCGGAGGCGCTGCCGGCTCCACCAGGACCCTCCCCGGCACCAGAGACCACAGCTACAGACTTGAGAACACGAAGCCCGATGGCTGGCGGCTGACGGCTGACAGCACGGGGAGGCAGCATGGCAGTCCGCTCTCAGGAAATCGCGCGAATCCTTCAACAGCAGATCAGCGGTCAGGATCTCGGCACCGACACCCAGACAGTTGGGCAGGTGATCGAGGTTGGCGACGGTATCGCTCGGGTCTGGGGCCTCTCCGATGCCGTTGCCGGTGAGCTGCTGGAGTTCCCCGGCGGCCCCGGCGAGCCCACCGTGATGGGCCTGGCCCTGAACCTGGAAGAGGAGACGGTTGGCGCCGTGATCCTCGGGCCGTACACCCAGATCCAGGAGGGCAGCGAGGTCCGCCGCACCGGCAAGATCGCCTCGGTGCCGGTGGGTGACGCCCTGATCGGCCGCGTGGTGAACGCGCTGGGCGAGCCGATTGACGGCAAGGGCCCCATCGCGACGACGTCCACCCGCCCCGTGGAGCGCATCGCTCCGGGCGTGGTGCGCCGCCAGCCCGTGAAGACGCCGGTCCAGACGGGCATCAAGTCGATCGACGCGATGATCCCGATTGGGCGCGGCCAGCGCGAGCTGATCATCGGCGACCGCTCGACGGGCAAGACCGTCGTGGCGCTCGACACGATCATCAACCAGAAGGGCGGCGACCTGATCTGCATCTACGTCGCCATCGGTCAGAAGCAGTCCTCCATCGCCGAGACGGTGGGCATCCTGGAGCGCTACGGCGCCATGGAGCACACCATCGTGGTGGCGGCCGCTGCGACGGACCCGGCCCCGATGCGCTACCTCGCTCCGTTCGCCGGCTGCGCGATGGGCG
Source organism: Chloroflexota bacterium (assembly GCA_020850535.1). Classification (NCBI taxonomy): domain Bacteria; kingdom Bacillati; phylum Chloroflexota; species Chloroflexota bacterium. The sequence continues at coordinate 203,182 of JADZEM010000123.1, read as the reverse complement.
AGGAGATCATGGAGTCCGGCCGTGACGCCCTGATCGTCTACGACGACCTGTCGAAGCACGCGAACTCGTACCGTGAGATGTCGCTGCTGCTCCGCCGCCCCGCAGGCCGCGAGGCCTACCCTGGCGACGTCTTCTACCTGCACTCCCGCCTGCTGGAGCGCGCCGCTCGCATGAGCGACGAGTACAAGGGCGGCTCGCTGACGGCCCTGCCGATCATCGAGACGCAGGCAAACGACGTCTCGGCCTACATCCCGACGAACGTCATCTCGATCACGGATGGCCAGATCTTCCTCGAGCCTGACCTCTTCAACGCGGGTATCCGCCCCGCCATGAACGTCGGTATCTCGGTGTCGCGGGTGGGCGGCTCGGCGCAGACCCGGGCGATGCGCTCGGTCGCCGGCCGCATGAAGCTGGAGCTGGCGCAGTTCCGCTCGCTGGCCGCGTTCGCGCAGTTCGCCTCAGACCTGGACCCGGTCACGCGGGCGCAGCTTGAGCGTGGTATCCGCCTCCAGGAGATCCTGAAGCAGCCGCAGTTCCAGCCGGTCCCGCTGGCGAAGCAGGTGGCGATCATCTGGTGCGGCACCAACGGGCACCTGGACTCGATCCCGGCGGCGAGCGTCGGGCGGTTCGAGCAGGAGTTCTCGCGGTTCCTCGATGCCACGTATCCGCAGCTGATCGAGACGATCCAGCGAGACAAGGTGCTCTCGGACGAGTCGGCGGCCACCCTCAGGACGGCGGTCGACACGTTCAAGAAGTCGACGAGCTTCTAAGCGATGCCAAGCCTGCAAGATATTCGGCGCCGCATCCGCGGCGTCCGAAACACCGCCCAGATCACCAAGGCGATGGAGCTGGTGGCCGCGTCGCGGATGCGGCGTGCCCAGCTCCGGGTGACGGCGGCCCGCCCCTACGCTGAGACGATGCGGACGTTCATCAGCGAGTTGGCGGCTGTCGCGGCAGGAAGCCAGTCGGACGAGCTGCACCCGTTGCTGGAGCAGCGCGAGGTCGATACGGTCGGCATCATCGTGATCACGGCCGACCGTGGCCTCTGCGGCGCGTTGAACGCCAACGTGATCCGCCGCGCGAGTGAGCTGATCCTGGCGCAGACGCACCCGGTCGAGCTGATGACCATCGGGCGCAAGGGCCAGGACTTCATGGCGCGGCGCGGCTACAAGATCTTCGCCAGCATCACCGGCATCGGGGACCGCCCGACCTACGAGCAGATCATCCCGATTGCTCGGAACGTGATGGAGAGCTTCATGGAGCGCCGGATGGACGAGTGCTACCTCGTCTATCCGGAGTACATCTCCACGCTGACGCAGCGGCCCCGCGTGCAGAAGATCCTGCCCATCGTCTCCGGCGGGGACGAGCCGGCCAGGCCGGTCGACTACATCTTCGAGCCTGACCCGAAGTCGATCCTCAACGAGCTGCTGCCGCGCTACGTCGAAGTGCTCATCTACGAGGCGATTCTGGAGGCCCAGGCGAGCGAGCAGAGCGCCCGCATGGTCGCGATGCGGAACGCAAACCAGAATGCCCAGGATCTCATCAAGGATCTGACGCTGGTCTACAACAAGACGCGTCAGGCGGCGATCACGCGTGAGGTTATCGAGATCGCCTCGGCGGCAGAGTTCATGGCAGCGCAGAGCAGGTAGTTATCAGTCATCAGTCGTCAGTTTTCAGAGACGAGAACACCGCTTCTGAGAACTGATGACTGACCACTGATGACCCGCAGGAGGTCAGAGTGGCAACCGGCAAGGTCATCCAGGTCATTGGCCCGGTCGTGGACGTCGAGTTCCCGCCGGACCAGCTCCCAGACATCTACAATGCCGTCGAGATCCCGCTGGTCACCCAGGGGAGCGTCGGCACGGAGACGACCCTCGTCGCCGAGGTGCAGCAGCACCTGGGCAACAACTGGGTCCGCTGCGTCGCGATGGGCACCACCGACGGCCTGAAGCGCGGCGTCGAGGCCGTCGATACCGGCGCGCCGATCAAGGTGCCCGTGGGCGACGTGACGCTCGGGCGCATCTTCAACGTGCTCGGCAGGCCGATTGACGAGGCCGGCGACGTCGTCTCCGACCTGTACTACCCGATCCACCGCCCCGCTCCGACGTTTGAGGATCAGGTCACGCAGCCTGAGGTCTTCGAGACGGGCGTGAAGGTTATCGACCTGATCGCTCCCTTCCGCAAGGGCGGGAAGATCGGCGTGTTCGGCGGCGCGGGCGTCGGTAAGACGGTCATCATCCAGGAGCTGATCAACAACGTCGCCAAGCAGCACGGCGGTCACTCCGTGTTCGCCGGCGTGGGTGAGCGCTCCCGTGAGGGGAACGACCTCTGGCATGAGATGATCGAGGCGGACGTGATGAAGAACACCGTGATGGTGTTCGGCCAGATGAACGAGCCGCCTGGCGCGCGCCAGCGGGTCGGGCTGACGGGCGTGACGCTCGCCGAGTTCTTCCGGGATCGCGGCGAGGACGTGCTCCTCTTCATCGACAACATCTTCCGCTTCACGCAGGCGGGCTCCGAGGTGTCGGCGCTGCTCGGACGGCTCCCCTCCGCCGTGGGGTACCAGCCGACGCTGGCCACGGAGGTCGGTCAGCTGCAGGAGCGGATCACCTCGACGAAGGTCGGGTCGATCACGTCGCTCCAGGCCGTGTACGTGCCTGCTGACGACTACACGGACCCTGCGCCCTCGTCGGTGTTCGCGCACCTCGACTCGACGATCAACCTCGAGCGGTCGCTGGCCGAGCAGGCGCTGTTCCCGGCGATTGACCCGCTGGCCTCGAAGTCCCGTGTGCTCGATCCGCTGGTGGTCGGCGACGAGCACTACAACGTGGCGCTCGAAGTGCAGCGAGTGCTGCAGCGGTACCGCGACCTGCAGGACATCATCGCGATCCTCGGTATCGACGAGCTGTCCGAGGACGACCGCCTGACTGTGTCACGCGCCCGCAAGATCCAGCGCTTCCTGACCCAGCCGATGTTCGTGGCCGAGGCGTTCACGGGCACCCCGGGGCAGTACGTGCGGATCGCGGACACGGTGCGCGGCTTCAAGGAGATCCTTGAGGGTAAGCACGACGCGCTGCCGGAGCAGGCGTTCTACATGCAGGGCCCCATCGAGATGGTGGTCAAGCGGGCCGAGGAGCTGTCGGCGTCGGCCGCCGGCCGCTGATCGCAGCCGTTCACACCACGAAGCCCCGTCGCCACGAACGGCGACGGGGCTTCATCATGTCCGGGGTGCGCGGCGCTGACGCGTTCGGCTGTGCTGCCGTAGCTGTACTACCCGAGCCGTTCCGATGCCAGCAGCTCAGCCCAGGTGCTTGCCGTGAGAATCCTGCGGTGCAGCCGTTCGAGGATGGAGAGGTCAGAGATGCTCTCCAGAATGGACGTGGTGGTCTGGCTCGGCGCGCCGAACTTGTCGGAGCCCAGGTCAAGGATGAAGCGCCGGGCGGTGTCGACCCGCCCCTCGGCACGGCCCTCAAGCTGTCCCACTGCACGCCCCTCGGCGAGGCCTTCTCTGCGTATTGCCTGGTAGGTTGAGGATTCCTGAAGCCAGCTCATACGTGTCACCACCTCGCTCACCGTACGATCATCATACCGCAGGCCGAGCAGCAGATACGTTGCGGCCCACAGCTCGTCCGCACTCGTCGGGGAGGCCTCCTGGCGGAGACGTTCCTCAACGCGACGCAGGACAGATGGCAACTGCGTCGGCTCCACGGTTGCGAGCGGCGCCATTGGCAGAATGCCCAGGCTGCCCAGAAGCAGTTGCTCGACGGGATGCTGCCAGAGGGCTCCCTCTTGCACAACGCAGAGGATAGCAAACGCGACGGAGTGTTGTTGCTATCTGTCAGGCTGACGGCTTCGTGCACCAGGAGCGCCAGAGATCGCGGTAGGCGGCCTCGACGGCGCGGGTGTACGCGCGGCTGTCCCCGATGGGCGAGGCGAACAGTCGGTCGCGGAGGGTGGCGCGCTGCTCCGCGAGCCAGGGGAGCCGGCCGGCAACTGCCTGCGCCAGTGCGACGAACTGCTCCGAACGAGTGGCGACCAGCTCAGCAAGGCCGAGCGCCGACAGGAACGACGCCGACAGCCGGGCCGCCACGCCCTCGCCCAGCAGCGTGATGACCGGTACCCCCATCATCAGCGCCTCGACCGTGGTAACGCCGCCCGTGTGCGGGAACGAATCCAGCATCAGGTCGATATCGGCGTGGGCAGCCAGGTGCTCCAGGCGCGGCGTCGGCCGGCGCAGTTCGAGACGGTCCCGCTCGACGCCCAGCGCGACGAGGTCGTCGGCGAGTTGCTGGACGGCGGCCGGTGAGTCCTGCGCGCCCGTCTTGACCAGCAGCCGGGCGGTCGGGACGGCCCGGAGGACGGCAGCCCAGGCTGTGCGCGTCTCGGGGGTGATCTTCGGAAGGCGGTTGAACGCGCCGAACGTGATGTGGCCGCGCTCCAGGGCTGGCAACGGGGCGATCTCGGGCAGACCGGCTGGCGGCTCGAAGCAGATCACGGCCGGCAGGTGGACGATCCGCTCGGCGTAGCGGGCCGCCTCGGCAGGCGGGACGACGACCGCATCCGCCAGGAACGCGTTCATCGCGTCGAGGCCGGTGCCGGTGGCGTAGCCCCAGGCGGTCACCTGGACGGGCGCAGCCTTCCGTGCGAAGACTGGCAGGCGGTTCCCGAGGGTGTGGCCCGAGAGGTCCACCAGCACGTCGATCCGGTCCGCTCTGATCTGGGCCTCAAGCCGGTCGTCGGAGAGGAAGCGGGTGTCATGCCAGCGGTCGGCGAGCGCGTGGGCCTCGGCGGTGACGGCGTCAGTAACCGGCGTGCCAGAGTAGCAGAAGACCTGCACCTGGGTGCGGTCATGGGCGCGCAACACTGGCATGAAGACGGTGGCCGCCGAATGGTTGCAGAAGTCCGCCGAGACGTAGCCGACGCGCAGCCGGCGCTCCAGTTCGCGGGTGTTGGCGAAGGCTGGCGGCCGCTCACGCCACGCCTGCCCAAAGCGCTCGTTCCAGCGGCGGCGCTCGGCCAGCCGCTCCTCCGATGCGCCGTGCAACAGGTCCAGTGCGAAGATCAAGCTGCTGTGGGTGGCAGGGCTGTCGGGGTTCAGTGCGAGGCTGTGCCGGTAGGCGGCGACCGCTTCCTGGGTGCGGCCTGCTAGCTGGAGCGCGCCCGCGAGGTTCTGCCAGCCGCCCGCCGCGTTCGGGTAGAGGGCCAGGGCGCGCTCGTGGCTGGCGATGGCCTCGTCGACGCGGCCAGCAGCCCGAAGCACCGTGCCGAGCATGTCATGCGCGCGCGGATCGTTCGGGGCGGCGGCGATGGCCTGGGTGCAGCAGTCGAGGGCTTCGGGCAGCACACCCTGCGTCTTCAGCACGCCGCCCAGCGTGAACAGGGCTTCCGCATGACTCGGGTGTGCTCCGAGGACACGCCGCAGACTGGCCTCGGCCTCGTCGAGCCGCCCGAGGTCGGCCAGGGCGGCGCCGCGCCCGGTCAGCAAGTCTGGCTGATCCGAGCGCAGCCGCAGGGCGCGCTCGTAGCCCTGGAGCGCGTCGTCCAGCCGCCCAAGCGCCCGCAGCGAGACGCCACGATTGCTCAGGGCATCGATCTGGTTCGGGTCGAGCGTGAGGGCGCGGTCGTAGCAGTCGGCGGCTTCGGCGTGCTGCTCCAGTCGCTGATGGGCGACGCCCAGGTTGCTGTGGTACACCGCCGCGTTCGGCTGGTGGCGAATGGCCTGCGAGATCAGGTCGACGGCAACTCCTGGCTGACCGCACTGGAGCGCCAGCAGCCCGAGCAGGTGGAGGGCGTCGGCGTGCGAGGGATCGGCGGCCAGGACGCGCCGGTAGCGCGCCTCGGCCTCGGCGAGCCGGCCCGCCTGGTGAGCGGCAAGCCCCTGCGCGAGCACCTGCTGGAGCGGCGACGGCTGCGGCGTCAGCGTCCGCGCGCCTCCGCGCCCAGGCGGGCCAGCCTGGAACCTGCGTTGCTTCATCAGGCCGTGGCCTGTGCGCCGCACCACTGCCGCCAGAGGTCGCGGTAGGCCGCTTCGACGGCGCGGGTGTAGGCTGGCGCGTCCGCGATGGACGACGCGATGACGCGGTCGCGCAGGGTGGCGCGCTGCTCGGCCAGCCAGGGGACGCGCGCAGCCACCTCGCGGGCGATGGCGACGTACTGCTCGGTCGTCGTGGCGACCAGCTCCGCGAGGCCGAGCGTCGTCAGGAACGAGGCGGAGAGTCGCCCGGACACGCCCCGGCCGAGCAGCGTGATGACGGGGACGCCCATCATCAGCGCCTCGATGGAGGTGACGCCGCCGCCGTGCGGGAAAGCGTCGAGGATCAGATCCACGTCGTGGTGGGCGGCCAGGTGCTCCGTCCGCGAGGTCGGCCCGCGCATCTCGATCCGCTCCGGTTCGACGCCGTGGGCTACAAGATCGTCCACCAGCTGCTGGCGGACGCTCGGGGAGTCCTGGGGGCCGGTCTTGACCAGCAGCCGAGCCGTCGGGATGGCGAGCAGCAGCTCTGCCCAGACCTTGCGGGTCTCGGGCGTCACCTTCGGCAGCCGGTTGAACGCGCCGAACGTGACATGACCCCGGCCGAGGGCCGGCAGCGCGTTGACGGGCGGCGCGTCCTCGGGCAGCGTGAAGCAGAGGGTGCTCGGGACGGGCACGATGCGCTCGGCGTAGCGATGGTCGTCCTCCGGGGGGACCACCACGCGGTCGATCAGGAAGGCGTCGATCGCGTCCAGGCCGGTACCCGTGCAGTAGCCCCAGGCCGTGACCTGGATGGGCGCGGGCTTCCGTGCAAAGACCGGCAGCCGGTTGCCCGCCGAGTGACCGGACAGGTCCACCAGGATGTCGATCTCGTCAGCACGGATCAGTGCTTCAAGCCGATCGTCGGTGAGGAACGCCACGTCGTGCCAGACATCCGCCAGGGTGCGGGCCTCGACGTTGACGGCGTCGAAGGTGGTCGAGCCGGAGTAGCAGTAGACCTGCACCTGAGAACGGTCGTGCGCACGCAGGATCGGCATGAACGCCGTGGCGGCCGAGTGGTGGTAGAAGTCGGCTGAGACGTAGCCGATCCGCAGCCGGCGCTCCGGCTCGCGGGCGTTGGCGAAGGCGAGCGGCTGCTGCTTCCAGACCTGCCCGAAGCGCTCGTTGAAGCGGATGCGCTCCGCGCGGCGCTCCTCGGCGGCCCCTGGCGTAAGGTCCAGCGAGAAGATCAGGCCGCTGTGGGTCACCGGCGCGTTCGGATCGAGGCCGAGGCTCTGACGATACGCCTCGGTGGCCTCGGGCGTGCGGCCGGCCACCTGGAGCGCGCCGGCCAGGTTCAGCCAGTAAGTCGCCATCGACGGATCGAACGCCAGCGTCCGCTGGTAGCTGAGGATCGCCTCGTCAACCTTGCCGGCCCAGCGCAGGACCGACCCGAGCATGTCGTGGGCGCGGGCATCGTTCGGGGCGACGGCAGCGGCCCGCCGGGCGACCGGCTCGGCCTCGGCGTGCTGGCCACGCACCATCAGGACGCCGGCCAGCGTGATGAGCGCTTCGGGATAGTCCGGCTTCAGCTTGAGCGACCGACGCAGCCGTAGCTCGGCCTCGTCGTGCCGCCCGAGCCGCGTCAGCAGCGATGCGATGTTGTTCAGCGTCTCGTGGCTGTTCGGGCGTTGCTTCAGCGAGCGCTCGAAGCTCGCCAGCGCCTCGTCCAGCCGCCCGAGCGCCTGGAGCACCACGCCACGATTGTTCAGCGCGTCGACGTGGTCTGGCTGGAGCGCCAGCGCGCGCTCGTAGCAGCCGGCAGCCTCCGCGAACTGCTTCAGGTTCTGGTAGGCCACGCCCAGGTTGTTGTGATAGGAGGCGGCCAGCGGCTCGATACGGATGGCCTGCGAGATCAGCTCGATGGCGGCCTGTGGCTGGCCGCACTGGTTCGCCAGCGCCCCGAGCAGGTGCAGAGCGGCGGCGTTGCCCGGCTCGGCGGCGAGCACCTGGCGGTAGGAGGCCTCGGCGTCTGCGAGGCGGCCGGCCTGATGGTGCTCCAGGCCGCGCGTCAGGACGCGTTGCTGGGGGGAAGGCGTGGGTTGGAGGAGGCGTGCGCCCCCGCGCGCCGTGCCGTTCTGGTATCCACGGTGCTTCATGCTGACGGGCTCCTCGCAGGGGGCACTGGGGCCGGTGCGTTGGGAATGGGGATGCTTCTCGTGTGGCTGCCGGTGGCGCACCAGCGCTGCCACATCTGACGGTAGGCTGCTTCCACGGCCCGGGTGTAGGCGGCGGCGTTCCCCATCGGGGACACAAGCAGCCGATCCCGCAGGGTGGGGCGCTGCTCGGCCAGCCACGCGCGGCGGGCCGGATCGGTGGCGAAGCGGGCGGCGATCTCGACGTACTCGTCTACCGTGCTGGCGACGAGGTCGTCCATGTCGAGGGCGGCCTGGAACGAGGCCGACAGCCGGCCTGCGACCTGCTCGCCCAGCAGGGTGACGGTCGGGACGCCCATGTAGAGGCCGTCCAGGGTGGTTACGCCGCCGCAGTGCGGGAAGGTGTCGAGCAGGAGGTCTACCCCGGCATGGGCCGCGAAATGCTCGCCCTGCGGGGTGCCGCCGAGGACGGTCACCCGCTCGGGGGCGACGCCCATCGTCGTCAGCCGTTCTTCGAGCAGCCGTCGGTCCGGGGCGTCCGTCTCCAGCCCGCCGCTCTTGATGATGAGGCGCGTGTCCAGGGCGGCCAGCAGCACCCGCCCCCAGGCCGTGATGCTCTCGGGCGTGATCTTGGTCAGGCGGTTGAACGCCCCGAACGTCAGGTATCCACGGGTGAGCCACGGCGCCGGCGCGACCTCGGGCATGCCGAACGGCGGCTCGTAGCAGACCACGTTCGGGAGGTTGACGACCGTCTCCGAGTAGGACGGATAGGCGTTCGGCGGCGCCACGATCTCGTCGGCCAGGAAGTAGTGCATCGCGGCGAGGCCGGTGCCCGTCGCGTAGCCCCAGGCCGTGACCTGGACCGGGGCGGCCTCCCGGGCGAAGACGGCGAGGCGGTTGGCGCGGGTGTGGCCGGAGAGGTCCACCAGCACGTCGATCTCGTCCTGGCGGATCAGCCGCTCAAGCTCGTCGTCCGAGAGCTGGGCCGTCTCCCGCCAGAGGTCTGCGAGCCCCTGGCACGCCTCGGTGACCGGGTCCGGCTTCGTGACACCGGAGTAGCAGACGACGGTCACCTGGGAGCGGTCGTGCGCGCGGAGGATCGGCAGGATCAAGAAGGCCGCCGAGTGGTGGCGGAAGTCGGCTGATACGTAGCCGACACGCAGCGGGCGGCCGGGATCGCGGCGGTTGTTGTGGACGACCCCCGGCGCGCCAGCCGGCCGCCCGAACCGGGCGTTCCAGCGCCGGCGCAGCTCCTGGGCCTCGGCCTCAGCGCCCGGCGTCACGTCCAGCGCGACGATGGCGTAGCTCATGGTCTGGGGCCAGGGCGGATCGTCGGCCAGGGTTGTGCGGAGGGCGGAGACCAGCCGCGCGAGGTTCTCGGCCAGGGTGACGGGGGCGTTGCTGCCTTCAGCCGGGCGGCCAAGCTGCTGGACAGCCAGCTCCAGGTGCTCGTAGGCGTCAGGGTCACGCGGGGCGCCGGCCAGGGCGCGCTCGTAGCAGCCGATGGCCCGCAAAGGCTGGCCCTGCTGGAGGAACGTGTCGCCCAGGGCGCGCTCGGCGGCCGCGTGGCCCGGCGCGAGTGCCAGCACGCGCTCGAAGGCCCTGATGGCCTCGCCGTGACGTTCGAGGCCGAGGTAGGCTCGGCCCAGGTTCAGCCAGCCGGCCACGTGGTCCGGGGCGCGGCTGACCAGCCGCTCCAGCACCAGGACCGTCTCGTCCCAATGGCTGAGGGCCACCAGCGCCGTCCCGAGGTTGCTGAGGGTGTCCAGGGCGTCTGGCTGGAGGGCCAGCGCCTGCCGCAGCGTGGCTGCCGCCTCTTCGTACTGTTCGCGGTGGATCTGGACCGCTCCCAGGTTGCTGCGAGCGGCCACGTCCTGCGGGGCGAGTCTTACGGCCCGCGTGAAGTGTTCGGCGGCCTCGGCCGCGCGGCCGGCCAGGAACGCCAGCACGCCGCGTCGGCCCCAGGCCGGTGCGTAGGCTGGCTGCAGCTCGGTGACCCGTTCGAGGGCGGCCTCCTCGGCGGCGGCGTCTCCCGACAGCTGTGCGACGGTCGCCAGCCCGTTCCAGGCTTCGGCGTAGGCCGGGGCCAGCCGGACGGCCCGGAGGAAGGCCGAGGCGGCAGCACCGAGATCGCCGGCGGCCTGCTCGGCAGCGCCGAGGGTGTTCCAGAAGCTCGGCTGCTCGGGGGCGGCCTGTGCGGCCTGTCGCGCCAGGCGGACGCCCTCGGGCAGGCGGCCCTGCTGGAGCTTGAGCACGGCGAGCAGGTGGAGGGCATCGGGCTGGCCCGGCTGCTTCGAGAGCACCGCCCGGTAGCCGGCCTCGGCCTGCGGGAGCCGCCCGGCCTGGTGGTGCTCGACGGCCCGCGCCAGGGCGGCCTGCGACGACGCGACGCTCATGCGGCGGCCTCGTCATCAGCGACAGCGGTACGGGCGGCAGCGGTCTGGCCGCTCTGACACCAGCGCTGCCAGAGGCCGCGGTAGACGGCTTCGAGTGCGGCGGTAAAGATGGCCGGGTCGCCCATCGGGCTGGCCAGGATGCGCTCGCGGAGGGTGGTTCGCTCGTGCAGGAGCTGCTCGCGGTCGGCGGCGAGCCGCTGGACGGTCGCGATGTACGCGTCGGGCGTCCGTGCGACGAGGTCGTCCAGGCCGAGGGTGTTCAAGAACGAGGCTGAGACCCGGCCGGAGACCCGCTCGCCGAGCATCGTGACGACCGGCGTCCCCATCAGCAGCGCCTCGATAGAGGTGATGCCGCCGCCGTGCGGGAACGTGTCCAGCAGGATGTCGATCTCCCCCAGCGCGATCAGGTTCTCGTACTGGGGCGTCGCGCCGAGGATCGTGATGCGGTCCCGAGGCGCGCCGCGCGCAACCAGCTCGTCCACCAGGCTCTGGCGGCCCTGCGCCGTCCGTCCGCCGGTCTTCACGACGAGGTGGGCATTCGGCGTTGCCGCCAGCAGCCGTGCCCAGGTCTCGCGGGTGGCGGTGCTGATCTTCTCCAGGCGGTTGAACGCCCCGAGGGTGACGTGCCCGTGCGAGAGGAACGGCGATTCCGAGAGCGGCGGCAGCCCGCACGGCGCTTCGTAGCACATCAGCGTGGGCAAGGTGATGATCTCTTCGGTGTACCAGCGGCGAGCGTCCGGCGGCACGATGTACGGATCGACCAGGAAGTACTGGACCGTCTCCAGGCCGGTGCCGGTGGCGTAGCCCCAGGCGGTGACCTGGACCGGCGCGGGCGCCTGCGCGAAGACCGGCAGTCGGTTGTCGGCGGCATGCCCGGCCAGATCAACCAGGATGTCGATCTCGTCGCGGCGGATCAGGGCCGCCAGCTCGTCGTCGGTCAGCCGCTCCACGTCGTGCCAGACATCGGCGATGCCCCGGGCCTGATCGGTGATCTGGTCGTGCCGCTTGACGTTCGAGTAGCAGTAGACCCGCACCTTCGCCCGGTCGTGGGCCTTGAGGACCGGCAGCACCGCGAAGCCAGCCGAGTGGAAGCGGTAGTCCGCCGAGACGTAGCCGACGCGCAGGGGACGATCTGGGGTGCGGTCGTTGGTGTGCGGGCGGCGCAGGTGGCGGGTGCGCGTACTGACCGAGCGGTTCCAGGCCAGCCGCTCGTCCCAGGCCGCCGCGCCGTGGCCCTCGTGGTGATCCAGGGCAAAGATCAGGTTGCTGTGGTTGCGGTCACAGGCGGGGTCCAGGGTCAGGCAGTGCCGCAGCGTGCTGATGGCGGCGTCCACCTGCCCGAGCGCCTGCTGGGCGGCGGCGATGTGCTCGTGGAGGATCAGCTCGGTGGGGGAGACGCGCAGAGCCGCCTCGTACCAGCGCAGGGCCGTGTGCTGATCGGAGAGCCCCTGGTAGGCGTCGCCCTTGCCGATCATGGCCGGCCCGAGGTCGGGAGCCAGCGTCAGCGCGCGGTCGAACGCGGCCAGCGCCTCCTCGAAGCGGTCCAGCCCCTGGAAGGTGTGCCCCAGGTTGAGCCAGCCTTTCGGATCGTCAGGGGCGCGCCGGGTGACGATCTCCAGCGCCGCGAGCGCCTCCGGCCAGCGCGAGTCGGCCACCAGGACCGCCCCGAGATTGGTCTGGGCGCTCAGCGAATCGGGTTGCAGGGCCAGGGCGCGCCGCAGGCTGGCCTCGGCGTCCGCGAGCCGCCAGAGCCGCAGCTGGATGACCCCCAGGTTCGACCAGACGTCCACGTCGTTCGGGGCCAGGGCGGCGCACTGGCGCAGGCACTCACAGGCCAGCTCTGGCTGATCCTGGACGTAGGCCAGCTCGCCGCGGCGTCTCCAGGCAGCCGCGTGCCCCGGCTGCAGGGCGGTCACCTGTGCCCAGGCGTCGGCCTCGGCCGGGAGGTCGCCTTGCTGCTGGTAGACGATGGCCAGCGAGTTCCAGAAGTTCACCTGACCGGGCATGGCGTCCAGCGCGCGGCGAATCGACGTGACGGCTTCGGCGTGCCGACCGCTCTGCAGCGCCACCACGCCCAGCAGGTGCAGGGCGTCCGGGTTGGCTGGCTGGGCCTGCAAGACGCGCCGGTACAGCCGCTCGGCGTCCGCGAGGCGGCCAGACTGGTGGGCGGCCAGGGCCTGGGCCAGCAGCGTGCCCACGTCCTTGGTCTTCATCAGGCGACCTCGGCCTGCGGGTCGGCAGCCGTATCCTCGGCCAGCCAGCGCTGCCAGAGCTGTTGGTAGATCGCTTCGACGGCGCGGGTGTACAGCGGGGCGTTCCCGATGGGCGAGGCGTAGAGCCGCTCTCGCAGCGTCGCGCGCTCGTGCTGGAGGCGCGGGAGATCGCCGGCCAGCCGCGCCGCGATCTCGACGTACTGCCGCGGCGTGCTCGTGACGAGGTCGCTCAGACCGAGCGTCGTCAGGAACGAGGCCGAGACGCGCCCCGGCACCCGCTCACCGAGCAGCGTGACCACCGGCACGCCCATGACCAGGGCGTCCAGCGTGGTGATGCCGCCGCTCTGCGGGAAGGTGTCCAGCATGATGTCGATCTCGGCGTGCGCGGCGAGGTGGTCGGGGTGGGGCGTCGAGCCGAGCAGCGTGACACGCTCCGGAGCGATGCCGGCCCCGGCCAGCCGCGCCAGCAGCCGCTCGCGCTCGGGCGAGATGTCCGCGCCGCTGCACTTGAGCAGCAGCCGGGCGGTCGGGACGGCAGCGAGCACCTTGCCCCAGGTGGCGACGGCGTCATCCGAGACTTTGGGCAGCCGATTGAACGCGCCGAAGGTCACGTAGCCACGGCTGGCGGCTGGCAGCTGGGTCAGTCTGGGCAGGTACGGCGGGGCCTCGTAGCAGAGGACGCTCGGCAGTGAGATGACCTCTTCAGAGTAGGCCGTGCGGGCCTCGGGCGGTACCACCACGGCGTCTGCCAGGAAGTAGCGCATCGTGTTGAGGCCGGTGCTGGCGGCGTAGCCCCAGGCGGTGACCTGAACCGGGGCCGGCTCGTGGGCGAAGACGGTCAGGCGGTTGTCGCCGGAGTGGCCGGACAGGTCCACCAGGATGTCGATCCGGTCGTAGCGGATCAGGGCGGCCAGCTCGTCGTCGTTGAGCTGCGCCACGTCGTGCCAGCCGTCCGCGAGACTGCGGATCTGCGCCGTGACGTGATCCGACTGACGGACGCCCGAGTAGCAGAAGACCTCGACCTGGGCGCGGTCGTGGGCGCGCAGGATCGGCAGGATGGCGTAGGCCGCCGAGTGGTGGCGGAAATCTGCCGAGACGTAGCCGACCCGCAGCCGGCGTGAGGGCGTGCGGTCTTGGAGGTGGACGGCCGGCGCGGCGCCCGGCTGGCGGCCGAAGTGGGCGTTCCAGCGGCGGCGCTCCTCGGCGGCGGCGGCCTCCGCGCCCTCCTGCAAATCCAGCACGAAGATCACCGCGCTGTGGATCTGGGCGCGCTCGGGATCGAGGGCGATGCAGCGGCGGAACATCGCCTCGGCCTCGGGGAGCCGTGCGAGGGTCTGGAGGGCCACGCCGTAGTGCTCGCAGGCGTCCGGGTTGTCAGGCTGGATCGCCAGGGCGCGCTCGTACCAGGAGACGGCGGCCGAGGCGTGCTGCAGCTTCTGGATGCAGTCGCCCATGCCGACGAGCGCCGCCGGCAGGCTCGGGTTGAGGTCGAGCGCGTGCTGGAAGGCGTCCTGCGCCTCCTGGTAGCGGTCGAGGCCGGCCAGCGCGTGCCCGAAGTTCGTCCAGCCGTTCGGATCGTCTGGCGCGCACTGGACGACGCCGACCAGCACCTCGGCGGCCTCCTGCCAACGGCAGCGCGCCACCAGCACGTTGCCCAGGTTGTTCCAGGCGGCAATCGAGTTCGGGTCGAGCGCCACGGCCCGACGCTGGTTCGCTTCGGCGTCGGCGAGCAGCCCCAGGCGTAGCTGTGCCGCCCCCAGGTTCGACCACGCGCCGGCGGCGTCGGGCTGGAGAGCGGCGGCCTCGCGAAAGCAGTCACAGGCCTCGTTCAGGCGGTCGGCGGCGTAGGCCAGCATGCCGCGCTGACTCCAGGCGAGGGCGTTGGCCGGCTGGAGGGCGGTCACCCGCTCCAGGGCCGCGGCCTCGGCGGGGCGGTCGCCGCGCTGCTGGTGGATCGCGGCAAGGTTGACCCAGCCATCCGCGTAGGCCGGGGCCAGCTCGACGGCCCGTGCGAAGCTGTCGGCGGCATCGTCCAACCGGCCCTCTGCCTGCTGGGCCACGCCGAGGGTGTTCCAGTAGGTCGGCTGGCCCGGGGCGACGCTGATGGCCTGCTGCACGCTGGCGGCGGCGTCGGCTGGCCGGCCGTTCTGGAGGGCCACCACGCCGATCAGGTGGAGGGCGTCTGGGTTGGCCGGGTCGGTGGTCAGGGCGCGGCGATAACGCTGTTCGGCTTCGGCGAGGCGGCCGGCCTGGTGGGCGGCCAGCCCTTCGGCCAGCAGCCCGCTGATGTCGATGACGGTCATCGGACGACCATCCCTTCCTGGCGCCAGCGCTCCCAGAGGTCGCGGTAGACGCGCTCGACGGCGCGGGTGTAGACGGGGCCGTTCCCCATCGGCGAGGCGAGCACACGCTGGCGGAGCGTCTCGCGCTCGCGGGCCAGCCTGGCCGGATCGGCGGCAAGCCGCTGCACGATCTCGACGTACTGCTCGGGCGTCCCTGCCACCAGATCCTCAAGGCCGACCTGCCCCAGCAGGGAGGCCGACACGCGCCCCGAGATTCGATCTCCGAGCAGGGTGACGCAGGGGACGCCCTGCATCAGCCCTTCGAAGGTGGTCGCGCCGCCGCCGTGCGGAAACGGGTCCAACTGGATGTCGATCTGCCCGTAGGCGGCGAGGTGCTCGCTCTGGGGCGTGCGGCCGAGGATCTCGACGCGGGCCGGCGCAACGCCCTGCCGCCCGAGGCCGGCCAGGATGCGGGTGCGGTTGTCGTCGTCGTCCAGGCCGGGGCTCTTGAGGAGCAGCCGGGCCTCGGGCATGGCCGCGAGGACGCGCCCCCAGAGATCGAGCGTCAGCTCGGTGATCTTGATCGAGCGGTTGAACGAGCCCAGGGTGACCGTGCCGCGCGAGAGGACCGGCGGCGGCACGATGTCCGGCGTATGTGGGACCGTCCCATAGGTCACGAAGCACGGCAGATGGACGACCTGCTCCTGGTACCAGCGCTCGGCGTCCGGCGGCACGACGACCGGGTCGGCCAGCACGTAGTCCATCGCGTCGAGGCCGGTGCCGGTGACGTAGCCCCAGGCGGTGACCTGGACGGGGGCCGGTTTGTGCGCGAAGATCAGCAGCCGGCCGCTGGCCGAGTGCCCGCCAAGGTCCACCAGGATGTCGATCTCGTCGGCGCGGATCTGCTCGGCGGCCTCGGCGTCGGTCAGGTGGGTGATGTCGCGCCAGCGCGGGACCAGCGACTTGATGCGCTCGGTCTGGGCATCCGACTTCGCGACGGTGGCGTAGCAGACGGCCTCGACCACGGACGGATCGTGGTTGAGGATGATCTCCAGGAACGCCGTCGAGGCCGAGTGGTAGTAGAAGTCGCCGGAGACGTAGCCGACGCGCAGCCGCCGGGCGGGGGTGCGGTCATTGGGGTGGGGCGGCGCGGCCAGCGTCAGGGCGCGGGCGTGCTGCAGGTTCCAGGCCCGGCGCTCGGCCAGCGCCTGCTCGGCGCTGACGCTCTCCTGGTGGTCGAGCACGAGGAGCAGGCAGCTGTGGGCCTGGGCGTCGGTTGGGTCGGCGGCCAGCACGCGCCGGTAGACCGCGCTGGCCTCGTCGAGCCGCCCGCGATCCCGCCAGAGGTGGGCGCGGTTGGTGTCGGCCTGGGTATAGGCAGGGTCAAGCTGCAGCGTCCGCTCGAAGCAGACCAGGGCGCGGTCGCGCTCCCCGAGGGCCTGGAGGGCCACGCCGAGGTTGTTGTGGGCCTGGACGTGGTCCGGTTCGAGCGCCAGCACGGCCTCGTAGGCGTCGGCGGCGGGAGCGTACTGCTCCAGCAGGCAGAGGGTGTTGCCGAGGTTGTAGAGGGCGGCGGGATAGGCCGGCCGGAGCGCCAGAGCAGCCCGGTACGCCTCGACGGCGCGCTCGGGCTGACGGTCGGCCTGGAAGGCCGCGCCGAGGTTGAAGTGGGCGTCGGCGTAGGCTGGCAGCAGGGCGATAGCACGCTCGAAGCAGGGGATCGCTTCGTCCACGCGCCCGAGCGCCTGGAGCATGACGCCGAGGTTGTTCAAGGCTTCGGGGTAGGCTGGCCGCAGCGCGAGAGCCTGTCGGCAGACGATGACCGCTTCTGCGAGCTGTCCCTGCGCCTGGAGGGCTGCTCCAAGGTTCAGGTAGAAGGCTGGCCGGTCCGCTGTCACGGCGATGGCCTGCCGGATCAGCGCCACGGCGATCTCTGGCCGCCCGACCTGGTGCGCCAGCAACCCGAGCAGGTGCAGGGCGTCGGGGTGGTCCGGGGCCACGGCGAGGGCCTGGCGGTAGCAGGCTTCAGCCTCGGCGAGGCGGCCGGCCTGGTGCAGCGGGACGCCCTGCGCGACGGCCCGGTCGGCAGCGACCAGGTTCGCTGCGGGGGTGGTGGCTGGGAGATGCAGACGCCCCGCTCCGTCTGGCCGACGCAGATTCGGCAGACGGAGCGGGGCGCGCGTGGCCGGCGTCTGCCGGCGCGCGCCCGGCTGACGCTTCATGAGGATACACGCTCCATCCCTGGAAAGCTCCCGCGATGCACCCGAGGCGCCTCGCCGCGAAGGACGGATCTCCGCCGTCTGTGATGGGAAACGCGGCGGGACGGGCGAGCGTGATGTCCCAGAAGTACCGGCGCGGCGAGCCAGGGGTACCGGCCGCATCCGGTACCCTGCGAAGGAAGTGCCTAAGTAACCTTGCCCCGACCCGTCTGCGAGTCTGGGGTGGGCGGTATCAGCGGGGGTGGCCGGCCGGCATCGGCGTGATCTTCAGCGGGTGGACGGCCAGCGTCTCGCCGGCCACTTCCAGGTGGAAGTAGATCGTCCCGTACTCCTGGATCGGCAGGCCGCCGATGCCGAACGCGCCGTTGATGGCGCTCTCATCCCAGGGACGCAGGCCGGGCGGCCGGCCGATCTCCGGGTCCAGCTCGAACAGGGGATCGCGGCCAACCGGCGAGCGGTCCGCGTTGAGCGCCCGAATCTTGATGTTGAACGGCTCGGTGGTGTGCTGCCAGGGGACGGCCAGCCGGAGCGCGAGGTAGAGCGGCGTCAGCGGGCCGGGGACGTTGGCCGTCCAGATCGCGCTGACGCCCGCGCCGTTGATGTACAGCTTGGAGTTCGCGGCGACCGCCTCGGCATGGTCACAGAGGGTGAAGATCCGCACGGCGAAGGATGGTGCGGGCAACGGAAACCCGAGCGCGGCGGTCGGTTCGTCGGTCATGACTCCTCCGGCGGGAGAGAGCGTAGCCGACTCCGCGGGAGCCGTGCCGCGTGCGCTGTGCGTCAGAGCGACCAGGCCACCGGCGTGCGCGGGTCCGGTGTGTACGAGCAGTAGCGGCCGGTGCGGATGGTCGCGGCGAGATGCTGCCCCAGCAGCGGATGCTCGCGGGCGACGTTCGCCATGGCGGAGCGGATGGCGCGGGTGGCGTTCAGGCGGGCGCGCTCGGCATGGGAGGCGGCCTTGCGGTCCCGGCCGCCCAGCCCCACCGCGCGGGCCAGCTCGCGGATCAGGAACTCGCGCTCGGCGCGGGCCTGCTCGGCGCGCTCGGCGTCGTTGAACGCCTCGGCCTCGTCGATCTCCTCCTGCAAGTCGTCCAGGCGAGTCTTGTAGGCGGCCTTCGCCTCGGCGTCGAGCAGCTCGCCGGCGTCGCCGGTGTCGCTGCGGGCCTCCAGCTCGCCCCGGTCAGCCGCGCGGCCGGCGGCTGTGGCGCCCGTGTCGGCTGGCCCGCTGACGAGCGCTTCCAGCTCGGTGACGGGCAGCTCACGGCCCGGCTGCCCCAGCAGCACGGCGATCTGTCGCAGCCCCTTCGAGTCCTTGAGCCGGACCGTCTCGCCGTTGAAGGCGATGGTCCAGTACTCGCCCTCACGCTGGAAGCGCTCAGTCGGAGAGGGCGATGTAGGCGGGGGTGCGGGATTGGTAGGAGGCGGGGCCATATCTCCCCCGCTCTGCGCCGGAGCAACCTCACCGTCTGACCCGCTGCGCGGCGCAACTATCCTTCGGCTCGCAAGCTCCCGCGGAGCGCGACTATCGTTCCGCGGAACGACATCGCTCAGGACCTTCGCCGACATCATCTCCGGCGCGGAGAGGGGGCGGGCGGCATCGCGGCGCACCTCCTGCGCGGCGGGGCGAGGATCAGCGCGGAGGGCGGCGATCTCGGCGCGCAGGCCGGGCATGCCGAGCGCCGTCGCCGCTTCCTCGGCCCGGTCCAGCAGGTCGGCCGCCTGGGCCTGGTCTTCTGGCCGCTCACGCAGGAGCAGCAGCCGGCCGTAGGCCACCCGTGTGCGCGCCAGCAGGGGCGCAGCGCCCAGCCGCTCGTGCTCGCGAAGGGCCGCCGCGAAGTGCTCGGCGGCGGCGTCCAGGCGGCCGGCCCCGTGCGCCAGCGTACCCAGGTGCAGGGAGGTCGAGCCGAAGCAGACCACCGGGTGCTCGATGGGCATCACGACGACGTGCCCGGCGTACGGCGCGAGCACCGTGTAGAGGGCGGCCGAGGCGGCAGCGTCGTCGAGCTGTGCGGCGAGCATCGCGGCCAGCGCGAAGCCTGGCAGCCAGAGGCCGCTGCGGGGTCGCAGCGGGATCTGCTCGGCCAGGAGCGTCAGCGTGCGCTGCGCGGCTGCTCGGTCGCCGGCGGCGAGGTCGGCCAGCCCGAGCCAGCCCCGCGCGAACGCGGCGCGCGGAAACCGCGTGACGATTCCCTGCCAGCGCTCGCGCTGCTCCCCGATCTGCCCGCGTTCCCAGGCGAGCATCGCCATCTCGTTGACGTGCGCCCAGCGCGCGTTCGGCAGCTCAGGCTGGAGCGCCAGGCCCTCCTCGGCCAGCGCTTCGGCCTCGGAGAAGTGGCCCAGCAACAGGGCCCGCGTTGCCCGCATCGTGGTGGTGGTCCACTGGCGCACGGGCATCCGTAGCTCGTCGGCCAGCCGCCCGTGAAGGGCCACCTCGGACTCGAACGCCAACAGATCGCCAGATTCCAGGGCGGAGGTCGCCCGCTGCCCGCGCCCCATCAGCTCCAGATCGCGCTGACCGGTCTGGCGGGCAAGCTGGAGGATCTCGTGGGCGAGCGCCGTCCGCTCGGAGAGGCCGTCCGGCCCCCAGACGGCCATCCAGCGGGCGTCGAGCGCGGCTCCGAGCGACTGCGCCTCGCCCAGCCGCCGGGCCATCCCGACTGCCTGCCGGCTCAAGCCGTCCGTCAAGTGGATCTCATCCGAGAAGGTCAGCTCGACCGACAGGCGGGCCAGCGTCCGCGCTCGCAGCGGGCTGTCCTCGGCCGGCAACTGCTCCAGCCCCTCGCGGAGCAGCCCGACAAGCTGGCGGTTGACCAGCCCACCTTCGACGTACGGCTCGCCGTACCCGAGCGCCGCCCGGGTGAAGCGCTCCGGGTCGGTCAACTGGCGGGCAAGCTCGGCGGCCTGGAGATGGGTCTCCTTGGCGGCGGGATAACGCCCGGCCCGCACCTGGGCCGCTCCGAGGCTCAGCAGGAGGTCGCAGCGCAGGGCGTCATCCGCGCCGCTGGGGCTGGCGAGGTCGAGGGTCCGGAGGGCGCGGCCATACTCGGCCACGGCGTCCTCGTAGGCGTGGGTCCGCATGGCGAGGTCGCCGGCCCGGCGGGTGTACTGGAGGGCGCGCTCGCGCTCGCCGGCGCTGGTCAGCTCCGAGAAGTGGCGGGCCAGCTCGGCCATGTGCGTGTCCGAGTCGGGGCCGTACAGCCGCTCGATGGCCTCGCCCACGGCGCGGTGCAGGCTGGCGCGGACGGGGATCGGCAGGCTCTCGTAGACGACCTCGCGCATCAGCGAGTGCGAGAACCGGTAGCGGCCCAGGGCGACCGACTCCTCGGCCACGACGCCGAGCGCGACAGCCTCGGAGACGGCGGCCAGCACGTCTGACGGCGGCAGCTCGCAGGCCGGCCCGACGAGCGCCACATCGAAGTCCCGCCCGACGACGGCGGCGGCGGACAGCACCTGGACCGCGCCGACCGAGAGCGGGGCGAGCCGCTGCTGGATCAGCGCGCGCACACTGCTGGGGATCGGGACGGCTGGCCGCTCGGGGCTGGCGAGCGCGCCCGACGAGGCCAGCAGGCGGACGGCCTCCCGCACGAACAGCGGGTTCCCCTCGGTCGTCTCGTGGATGGCGGCGACGGTCGCAGCCGACGGCGCGACGCCGCCAAGCTCGGCGATCAGGTCGCGCACGTCGTCCTGAGGCAGGCCGTGGAGGGTGGTCAGGTGTCCCTCGCGCACCAGCGCGCCGATGGCGTCGCCAACGTCCGGCAAGCGGGCGATCTCGGCGTCGCGGTAGGTGCCCAGCAGGAAGAGGCGGGTTCCACGCAGGTCTCGTGCGAGGTAGCGCAGGAGCAGCAGTGAGGCATCGTCGGCGGCGTGCAGATCCTCGAAGATCAGGACGCATGGCTGGGCGGCGGCTGCGCGCTTGAGGAAGGCGGCGACGCTCAGGAAGAGGGAGAAGCGGGCAGCATCGGAGGCGATGCCGGGCAGCGCAGCGGGGCTGGCGGCATCCTGACCGAGCCGGAACGCCAAGCCGGGCGCCATCCCGACGACGGCCGCCGCGCCCGGCCCGAGCCACGCTCGCAGCGTGTCGTCGTCGCAATCAGCGGCGACGGACTCCACGATCTGTGCCCACGGCCAGAAGGGTGGCGCACCGCCGCCTTCCCAGCAGCGGCCCCAGGCGGCGACCGCGCCTCGCGCAGCAGCCTGTGCAGCCAGTTGCTCGGTCAGGCCGGTCTTGCCGATGCCGGGCTCGCCGGCCAGCAGGAAGAGACGGCCCAGTCCGGCGAGGGCATCATCCAGGCCGGCCGTCAGCTCGGCCAGCTCGCGGTCCCGCCCCACGAACCCCCGGAGGGCCGGCAGGCGTGGCATCTCGGTCACCACCGAGCCGCCCGCGCGCACCGCCCTGCCCCCGATCGCATGTTCTAAGGATACGGCACCCTGAACGAGATTTCAGGTGCGCGAGATGGGATTGTGATGAGGGGGTGTCGGGTTCTGGGTTTCGGGTTTCAGAGGTGGGTCGTGAGCGGGTGTCGGGTTCTGGGTTTCGGGTTTCAGAGGTGGGTCGTAGGTCGAGGGGTATGGGCCGAGGGGCGAGGGCAGGCGCGGCGTCGTGGCGGGCGGGCGGTCTGGCTGAACGCGGTGCGCGGGCCGGGCTGAACGACGGTACAGCCTCGGTGAACGCCTGATGCACGACAGGGCAACGGGGACAGCGAGGAGCGAACTCCCGGCGACCCGCCGCCCAGCTGACACCCCACCCAACACGCGCAGGAGGCAGATCGTGAACATCGCACTGTGGACGCTGCAGGTACTGGTTGGCGCGCTCTTCATCTTCGGCGGGTCTGCCAAGCTCGCGATGCCGCTCGACGAGTTGCTGGCTCAGATGCCGATTGCGCTGCCCGGGCTGCTGATGCAGTTCATCTCGGTGGCGGAGGTCGTGGGAGGCCTGGGCCTGATCTTGCCGGGACTGGTGCGGATCCGCGTGGGGCTGACCGCGCTGGCCGCCGCTGCTCTGACGATCATCATGGTGGGCGCGGTTGTCGTGTGTAGCCTCAGCGGCGACGTGCTCGCGCCACTCTTCCCGCTGGTGACGGGCCTGCTGACGGCGACCATCGCGTATGGTCGGTGGCAGCTTCGGCCACTGGGGCGGCCAGCCCGGCGTCGGCAGCAGGCGGTGGTGCTGGCGGCATAAGGTCGAGAGTCCACGCACCACCGGAGCGCGGAGCGGCCTCACGCGTCAGCGCTCGTTCCGCGCCGCGGCTGCGGCCCACGAGCGGCTATCCTGCGGCGAGCATCGCGCCGTGCAGGCTGGCCGCTCGTGGCGGCGATGGCCGGATCGTCGGGACGCTCACGCTGCTGCTGCTCGCCACCCCAGGGGCGACGTTCGGGTTCGTCGAGGACGTGGTCGTAGACGAGCCAGTGCGGGGCAAAGGTATCGGCGAGGCGTTGGTGCGGGAGTGCCAGCGGCTGGCCGCCGAGCAGCGGGCCTGCCGCATCGAATTGCACTCAGGCAACCACCGCCAGCCTGCGATCCGGCTCCACCAGCGGGTCGGCTTCACGAAGTTCGAGACGAACGTCTGGCGGTACGTCGTCGACACGTGACCGGCCGAGCCGCCGCCCAGATGCCCCTCGATGCCACTGCTGCGCGCCTCCTCAGAAATAGTTGGCGGTGATGCCGCCGTCCGCGCTGATGATCGCGCCATGGAGTGGCCTTCCTGGCACGATATGCCGAACGTTCCGCTACCATGCGGCGGCACAAGCCATTCAGGTGGCGCACGAGGAGGCAGCCCCTGTCTCGCATCTTCTACCGGCTCGTGAAGCACCGGCTGCTGACGATTCAGGACTTCCTTTCTCAAGCGGCTCTCCGTCAGCCATGCCCGCGCCCACACGATGCTGACTTTGTGAGGAAATGGGCTGGACTTTCGGTCTTCGACAGTGAGGCTGAAGTACGCAGTCTCGGGCTTGCGCGTAACTGGAAGCCGGGCATCTATATCGCCACCATCGAAATTCCCGATGATGCGCCGATCTGGTGCGAGCCACCAGATCGACCAGGAAGCGGTCACTGGCTGCTGTACGACAGCCAACGCGCGATGCTCGACGAGAGTTCAGCTCCTGACCTGATCGGCTATGTCGTGCGCATTGTGCATGGACTCACGGGCGAGTAGGAATCGGACCCCGGCCATGGCCACGTGGTAGAGTGAGAAGAAGGAGTCAGCGGCATGATCGCGACGTACTACGAAGTCTGGGATGACGCCACGGGGAATCGCGCAGGCGGCGCGTTCGACTCCCTGGAAGAGGCACGCGCACTCCTGCTCGACATCTTGCGACTCAACGGCGAGGATGTCGCTGCTGACATGGCCATCATCGCATTTGAGCCAGACGAGGCAGGCCAGGTGCAGGCTCGGACCATCGTCGAAGGCGCCGATTTCGTCTCCGAGGTCCGACGCATGGCTTCGACCATCGCGCACGCATAGCGGCTGGCGCCGCCACGAGCGTCAGCCGTCCGCGCGCCTCTTCAGAAGTAGTTGGCGGTGATGCCGCCGTCCGCGCTGATGATCGCGCCGTTCGTCCAGGTCGATTCGTCTGACGCCAGGTACAGCGCCAGGTAGACGATGTCCTCCGGCTTGCCGAAGCGCCCCGTCGGGTTGCGCGCCAGCCGCTTCGCCTTCGCCTCGGGATCGGTGAGCAGCCAGCTCATCAGCAGCGGCGTCTCGATGGGGCCAGGGCAGATGGCGTTCGTGCGGATGCCCTCCGGCGCGAACTGCACCGCCAGCGAGCGCGTCATTGCGATCACCGCCCCCTTCGAGGCCGTGTAGGCGTCCTGCGGCACGGTGCAGCCCACCAGCGCCACGAACGACGCGATGTTGACGATCGAGCCGCCGCCAGCGCGCTGCATAGCCGGGATAGCGTACTTGCAGCCCAGGTAGACGCCCTTGACGTTGACGGCCAGGACGCGATCCCAGACGGCCTCGTCGGTGTCGGTCACCGAGTGGTCGGCCTCGGGGAAGATGCCGGCGTTGTTGTAGAGGACGTTCAGCTTGCCGAACGTCTCCTCCGCGAAGGCGACCATCGCCCGGCAGTCGGCCTCCTTGCTGACGTCGGCCTTGAAGAAGCGGACGTCCAGCCCCTCGGCCCGGGCCATCGCCTCGGTCTCGCGGCCGGCCGCCTCGTCTACGTCCGTCCCGACGATCTTCGCGCCCTCGCGGGCGAAGAGCAGCGAGGCGACGCGCCCCATGCCCGATCCCGCGCCGGTGATCAGCGCGACCTTGCCATCCAACCGCATGTGTCAGCTCCTCGTGTCCGTCAGGTTCTGGATTCTTGGTTTCAGGTTTCGGGGATGGGCTGTGCCGCCGTCTCCCCCTCTCCGCATCGGAGACGATGTCGGCGAAGGTCCTGAGCGATGTCGTTCCGCGGAACGATAGTCGCGCTCCGCGGGAGCTTGCGAGCCGAAGGATAGTTGCGCCGCGCAGCGGGTCGAGGGGTGAGGTCTCCCCCGGGCCGGCGGTGAGGTTACCCCGGGGGCCGGCGGTGAGGTTACCCCGGGGGCTGGGCGGTGAGGTCTTTCAGGGCTGCTTCGAGGCGCTCCAGCCGGGTCAGCACCTCGTCCAGCTTCTGGCCGTGATGATCCACCTCGTGCTCGTTCTCCTGCACGAAGAAGGCGGCCACCCGCGCCGTCAGCAGGCCGAACACGCTGATGCCGACCAGCATCAGCAGGAACGCGATGCCGCGCCCGGCAGCCGTCTTCGGGAAGACGTCCCCGTACCCGACCGTGGTCACCGTCGCCGCCGCCCACCAGAGCGCGTCAGGATAGGTCTGGATCGGCCCCTCGCCGCCCCGCTCGACGGCGTACACCAGCGTCGCGGCGCAGATGGCCGAGACGAGGCTGGTCATCGCCACCGTGCTGAAGGTCCGCTGGTAGATCAGCACGCGGACCTCGGTCCAGAGGCGCGCGCTCACAATCGCGATCCGCAGCAGCCGCACCGAGAGCAGGAACGGCACCAGCACCGTCAGCACGTCAACCCAGTGTTCGAGCAGGTAGCGCCGCCGGTCGGGGGCAAGGTAGGTCATCAGGCCCAGCTCAAAGGCGAACACGGCCCAGATCAGCCAGTTGACGCCTTCGAGGGTCTCGTGCAGCTCCGGCGTCAGCTCGACCAGCTCGGGCAGGGCGACGGCCGCCAGGAACACAATCGAGAGCAGCACCATCGGCAGGCGCGAGGCCCGCTCGACGCGCTCGGTGAGCTGCTGCCGGCGCTCGCGCCGTCCATCGTCAGTCACCGGACATCCAGGCAGGGTCGTAGGTCATGGATCGTGGGCCGTGGCCGTGGCCGTGGGCCGTGGACGTGGGCCGTGGGCCGTGGGCCGTGGACCGTGGGCCGTGGACCGTGGACGTGGGCCGTGGGCAGAGTATGTCATCCTGAACGAGCGAGCTTGCGAGCGACGTGAAGGATCTCCCAACCATGACGTTCCGCGGCTGAGGTCCTTCGCTACGCTCAGGATGACAATGTGTACTTGCATGCTTTCACCGACACGCTGCTTCGGTCAGACCCCAGAGTCCTTCGCCCGTGCTCCTCCCCACAGCCCACGATCCACGACCTGCGCCCCACGACCTACGCCCCCGCGCTAGATTCGTTCGAAGTAGCGGTCCAGCTCCCAGCAGGTGACCGTGCGGTCGTAGAGGGCCTGCTCCAGGCGGGCGGCGTTCAAGTAGTGCTCGATCACGCCAGCGCCGAAGGCTGCCCGGGCCGCCGTGCTCCCCTCCAGCGCCGAGATCGCCTCGCGGAGGCTGCCGGGGATGCGCGGCAGCGCGCCGTCCTGGTAGGCGTCTCCGACGTACGGCGCGGGCGGCTCCAGCTTCTGCTCGATGCCATAGAGGCCCGCCGCGATGGTGGCGGCGAAGGTCAGGTACGGGTTCACGTCGGCGCCAGGGATGCGGTTCTCAATGCGGAGGCTCGACGGCGAGCCGCCCACCACCCGAAAGCCGCAGGTGCGGTTATCTCTGCCCCAGGCGATGACCGTCGGCGCGAACGTGGCCGACTGGTACCGCTTGTACGAGTTGATGGTCGGGGCGAAGAAGTAGCTGAAGTCGCGCGCCAGGGCCAACTGCCCGGCCACATAGTGCCGCATCACGGGCGAGGCGTTGAACGGCTGGCCGTCCTGCTCCCAGAAGACCGGGCGGCCCTGCCCATCCGCCGAACGCAGGCTGGAGTGGACGTGGCAGGACGAGCCGGCCGCGTCGCCCTGCCACTTCGCCATGAACGTCACGCTGACGTCGTTGAGGGCGGCGATCTCCTTCGCGCCGTTCTTGTAGACGACGTGCCGGTCGGCCATCTCGACGGCGCTGGCGAAGCGCAGGTTGATCTCGTGCTGGCCGGCGCTCCACTCGCCCTTGCTGCACTCGACGGGGATGCCGGCCGCCTCCATCCCGAGGCGGATCTGGCGGATCAGCCACTCGTCGCGGGTGGTCTGGAGGATGTGGTAGTCCTGGGGGAAGGAGCCGTCCAGGGCCAGGTTGTGGTGGTGCTTGCCGCGCGCCGACGTGTACGACTCCTTGAAGAGGTACAACTCCAGCTCCGAGCCCATGTACGGCTCGTAGCCGAGGGCGCGGGCGCGCTCCACCTGCCGCTGCAGGATGCGGCGCGGTGACTCCTCGACCGGCTGGCCGTCCTGGGTGGTCAGATCGCAGAGCAGCAGGACGGTCTTCTCCAGCCAGGGGATCGGCCGGAGGGTCGAGAGATCGGGCCGGGCCACGAAGTCGCCGTACCCGGACTCCCAGGAGGTCAGGCGGTACCCTGGCTGCGGGTCCATCTCGATGTCGCAGCCGAGCAGGTAGTTGCAGGCTTCCATGCCGTGCGCCGCGATCTCGTCCAGGAAGAAGCGCGCGGTGAACCGCTTCCCCATCAGCCGGCCATACATGTCCGGGATGGCGGCCACGATGGTGTCGACAGTGCCCTCATCGACAAGCTGGGCTATGGCGTCGAGCGTCAGCCGCCGGGGATCGGGCGGCTGGTGGGGAGCGTCGCGCATCGTCACCTCAGGCGGCAGGGAATCAGCCTGGACGGGGGCCATGGTGGCCCGCGTCCGGCCGAGTTGGGCGCATTCTACTGCCGCCGTCTCCTGATGCCGCCGTGCGTGACGGACTCGATTCTCACCTGTGACACGAGGCAGGCCCAGGACGGATGTCGGCAGCCGCTACGTTGCCGGGACGGTTGCCGGGATGGCGTCGAGGCGCACCCAGCGGCGGTCCGGCACCACGTGCAGCGCCCGTGCCGTCATGACCCAGTCGTCGATGTTCGGCGAGGCCGGCTCGCCCTTTGCCAGCGCCTCCATCAAGTGTCGCAGCTCGATGACCTTCGTGTCCGGGTACCCGAGCGGCTGGCCCGGGCTGGGGATGAAGTTGCCCTGCATCGGGTGCTCGGCGGCCATCCGCAGCCGGCTGAAGCCGTTCAGCCGCCGGTCCTCCTGCGGCAGGTACAGCTCCAGCTCGTTGAGGCGCGGGAAGTACCATTTCAAGGCCCCGAGCGAGCCGGTCACCGTGAACTCGAAGTCGGCGCGCGTGCCCACGGCGATGCGGCTCGCGTCGAGGACGCCCGTCGCCCCGCTCTCGAACGTCACCAGCGCCGCGAAGCTGTCGTCGTTGTCGACGGTGCGCTCCTGCTGGCCCTCTGGCCGCTTCAGGTCGAGGCGCGTCGCCACCGAGGTCGTCGTCATCCCGCAGACCTCGGCGATGTCCCCCGCCAGGTAGCGGGCCATGTCGAAGACGTGCGCGCCGAGATCGGCCAGCGCGCCGGCCCCGGCCGCCTCGCGGCTGAAGCGCCAGGTGAAACCCGCGCCAATCGGCCCGGCGCCGCTGTCGGTGCGGAACGAGATCCGCACGTCGCGGATCTCCCCCAGGCGGCCCGCCTGGATCAGCTCGCGGGCGTACATGACGGCCGGCGCCCAGCGGTAGTTCAGCCCGATGAAGCTCTGAACGCCCGCCTTGTGGATCGCGTCCTGGATCGCCAATCCCTCGTCCAGGGTCCGCCCGACTGGCTTCTCGCAGTAGATGTGCTTGCCGAGCGCCGCCGCCGCCATCGCGATCTCGCGGTGCAGGAACGGCGGGGCGCTGATGTCCACCAGCTCGACGCCCGGATCGGCGATGGCGTCGCGCCAGTCCGTCGTCCAGCGGGGGATGCCGTGCTTGAAGGCGGCGCGCTCGGCGGCCGGGCCGTCGATGTCCGCGACCACGCGCAGCTCGGGGTGGGCCGGCAGGTCCGGGAAGACCTGCCGCACGAGGGTGTGGGCGCGCGCGTGGATGCTGCCCATGAAACCGGTGCCAATGATGGCGACGCCAATGGTCCGTGCCATCGGAACTCCTTCGTCATTGAAGAATGTGGGGCATACCCGGGGGTGTGAGCCTCGCCGACTACCCTCGGGCCGCCGCTCGCAGCGTCAGGTCGTAGACGATCT
Source organism: Chloroflexota bacterium (assembly GCA_020850535.1). Classification (NCBI taxonomy): domain Bacteria; kingdom Bacillati; phylum Chloroflexota; species Chloroflexota bacterium. Next base: position 174,533 of record JADZEM010000123.1, on the reverse strand, counting down.
TCGTCCCGAGCAGCAGGTTCTCAACCGCCAGCCGCTCGTCGATGCCGTGGTACCCCTTCATGTCCTCGCCGGTGAACATGCCCGGCACCAGCCCGTACGACGGAATACCCATCTGGCGGAAGAAGCGGGCATCCGTGCCGCCCACACAGATCGTCGGGACCGGCAGGGCGGTCGGCAGGTGGGCCAGACACGCCTGCTCGATGGCTGAGAACAGCGGGTTCGCCACCGGCGCCATCGAGGGCGCGGCGTCCGGCCACTCCACCTCGAAGGTGATGCCCGGATCGTTGACCAGTTGCTGGAAGTTCGAGACGAACGCCTGGGCGTCGGTGTCGGGGAGCAGGCGGCAGTCGAAGCTCATCTGCGCCTTTTCCGGGATGATGTTGATCTTGTAGCCGGCGTTCATCATCGTCAGCGCGATGGTGTCGTGGAGCAGCGGCTTGGTGGCGCGGAACCGTGCGATCTCCTCGCGCGCCCCCTCGCCCAGCCGGCGGATCATCTCGGCCACCGGCTCGCACTCGCGGTCCTCGGGGGCCTGGGCCAGCACCCGCGCCGCCGCCTTGATCAGCCGGTGGGTCGCTGCCTCTTCCCAGGGCTGCGAGCCGTGGCCCGGCTCGGCCCGCGCGATCAGCGTGACGCGGCAGATCTTCTTCTCTCCCACCGAGATCTGGAACACGTCGCCCACGCTGAAGAAGCCCGTCGCCCCCGAGCCGCCCTCGTCCAGCACGAAGGCCGGGTCCAGGTCTGCGAAGTGGTTCTGCACCATGAACTGCGCGCCGAGCGGACTGCCGATCTCCTCGTCGCAGGTGTACAGCGCCACGACGTCGCGGTCCAGCTCGATGTTGTTGCGCTTCAGCAGCAGCATGGCGATCAGGTTCATGATCCCCATGCCCTTGTCATCCAGCGTGCCGCGCCCGTAGATGTACCCCTCGGAGATCTCGCCGGAGTACGGGTCGAACGTCCAATCCGAGGCGACGGCCTGCACCACGTCCATGTGGCTGCTCAAGATCAGCGCTTTGCCAGATGGGTTCTTCGCCTTCAGCCGCGCCACGAGGTTGACCTTGTTCTCGTCTGGCGTCGGGTAGATCCTGGACTCGATGCCCTCCGACGCGAGGCGGTCGGCGATCAGTTGGGCGGTCTCGACGGTCCGCCCCAGCGGGTGCGAGCTGTCGAGCTTGACGTACGCGGAGAGCGTCTGCGCCGCTTCCTCTTTGATGGCGTCCCAATCCACCTGGGCTGCGAGGGGGTGGGGCGCTTGGGCGGCCGGTCGGCTGCTCACGGAGATGCCTCCAGGGAGGACGGCCGCCGGTCCGTGGCCGAGCCGTGCGTTCGGCCACGGGCGAGGATCGCGGCGCGCCGTCCTGGGGATGAGATGGCGCCAGGATGATAGCTCGCGGGTTGTCTCGGGGGCGGTACGCGGCCCCGACCGGCACTGAACCACGCCGCACGTGGCGCGCTTCCGTACCACGAGCGTCAGCGAGTGGACCCGCATGGTGCAGGTCCGACTCGCTGACGCTCGCGGTGCGGATGGCGCCCAATCTGAACGGCAGTGGGGGATGGCAGCCATCAATTGCAGCGCGCTGAATCGTCCGTCAGCCGCCGACCCCCAGCGGGTCGCTCGGGTCCGAGTCGAGCAGCAGCTTCCGCAGCCGCTCCACCTCCGGCGTCTCCCCGATGCGCTCGGCCGCTCGGAACAGCTCGTAGAACGCCAGCAGCGCCGACCGGTTCGGCTCGTGCGCCCACACCACCAGCCCCGTGCCACGCCAGCCGTTCCCGCGCAGTCGATCCAGCGCCCGGTGGTAGCCCGTCCGACCGAAGGCGTAGGCCTCCACGTCGCGGCCAAGTCCCCGCGCAACCCCTGCCAGCGCCGCCCACCCTCCGACGAACGCCGGCCACCGTCGCACGACGTTCGCCAGCGCCGCGTAGCGCGCCTCCGAGCCGTCCTGGCCCACCTCCAGCGCAGCCGCCAGCGCGGCCAGCGCCTCGTCAGGCTCGGGCGGAAGCTGCACCGAGGGCGTCGTCAACTGCGCCGAGAGATCCACGAAGCTCGGGCGGTCCTGGGCCATCAAGCATCCTCCGAGGCGGCAGCACGCATCACCGCCCTCTTCTGTCAAAATGTCAATTCTGTCGGAAGGGGTATCCCCCGCCAGCCACGCCGCCGACTACCCAACGAGCCGCGTGGGCGCGGCCGGCATCGCGATGAGCTCCAGTGTCGTAAGATCGAGCCGGTGCGACGCCCCATCAATGTCAATACCGACCGGGTTGCCGTCCACGTCCAGATCCACAACGACGCCGTCACCAATTTCTTGAACATCAGCCCCCGGAGTCGAGCGCAACTCGATATACAGGGAGTCGGTCTCCGGGTAGTAGTGCAGCTTCACGAGGCGTCCCCTTTTGCAGGTGGCAGACGGAATCGACGATCAGGGCGTCATCTTTATACGATGCCCCGCAACGCTATGCGCCCCAGTTCAGCGCCATCACCTCGGTCACCCGGTCGAGCACCGATGGCTCGTAGCCGTGCCCTTCAAGCTGCGGACGCACCACGTGGTTCACGAACGCTGCTGCCGCCTGGAACACGATCATCCCCTGCCCGTTGAGCGTCGGGTGGCCGGCCCAGCGCGCGTGCCGGAGCGTCGTCGTCTCGGGCGGGGCGTAGACCAGGTCGAAGAATGCCGTGCGCCGCGCCACCCGCGTCACGAATCGCATCGAGAGGGCGTGGTTCTCCAGGATGCTGTCGGAGGCCGTCGAGAGCCAGCGCTGGAGGCGGGCAGACTCCGGCTCGTCTGGCTGCTCGTCGATGGACGGCGGCGTGGCCGGCGCCAGGGCCGAGTACGGCTCCAGGTACGCCAGCTTGCCGTTGCGCGAGAGCTTCGCGCCGGCCTGCCCGCGCGTCGAGGCGTTCACCACCAGATCGACGCCCGGCGCCAGCAGCTCGGCGTCGGCCTCGTCCAGCCCCTGGGCGTTCCCGAACACCTCCGAGATCCGCTGCCCCAGCGTCAGCGCCGTCTCGGCCGTCCGATTCGCGATGAACAGCCTGCCACCCGGCCCGACAGCCTGGGCCAGCGCGAACGCGACCGCCGAGCCGGCCCCACCGGCCCCGATCATCAGGACGCTCTTGCGGTCCAGGCCGTCGACGAACGGCGCGGACTGGTGCGGGAGGACGCGGGTCAGGCTGCCGACCGCCCCCTCACCGTCTGTGCTGTAGCCATGCAGCTCACCAGCGGGCGTGCGTACGACCGTGTTGACCGCGTCGAGCTGCGCGGCGCGGGCGTCCACCACGTCCAACAGGGGGATGACCGCCTGCTTGTACGGGACGGTCACGTTGCAGCCAAGGAAGCGCGGCTCCTGGCGCATCGCCGTGATCAGTGGGGCGAGATCGGCCGGCTCCACGTCGAAGGGGGCGTAGACGGCGTCCAGGCCGAGGTCGGCGTAGGCCGCGTTCCAGATGCGTGGACTCCGCGAGTACGTCGACGGATGATCGCCGATCAGCCCCGAGATCCACGATGACGGGCTGGGCTTGAGCGGCAGCGGGTTCTGCACGAACGGTTGAAGCGCGGATAAGGATCGGCTCACGGCGGGGGATTGTAGCGCGGCCCGTGCCACGCTGTTGACTCGCTGGGAGCGCGGCGATCTTCGCCGCCCCGGCATCGCTTCCCGACAAGGGGGGACAAGATGCCTGCCCTCCCCGGGGAGGGTCCAGGCCGAGGACCAGGACCGCCCTGGACTCCGACCTGGACCATGCCTGGCCCTGGTCTGGCCCGAAGTCTGGTCCCCTGGACTCTCCCCCAGACCAGGGCGCACCGCTCGCCCCAGACCGACAATGGCATCAGAGGCGCTCTCGCCCAGGACAGCCCCATGATCGCTTCAACCCCCCAGCGCGTCCTCATCATCGACCGTCACCCGGCCGTCGGGCGCGGCCTCAAGGCCCTCGTCGGCAACATGCCGGGCCTGCGTGTCGTCGGGCTGGCGACGCGCGGCGAGAACGGGCTGGCCCAGGCCGCCGAAGCAACGCCTGATGTCGCGCTGGTGGACGCCGATCTGCCGGGCCTGTGCAGCGAAGCGGTCATCAGGCTGCTGCGCTCGCGCCTCCCTTTGACGAGGATCGTCGCCCTGGGCATCTACCCCGAGCGCAAGTGGACGCTCCTGACGGCCGGCGCGCACGAGTTCGTGCTGAAGGACGCCGGCTACGACGCCCTCCGGAGCGCCATCGCAGGCCCGGCCGCCGGGCCTGCCAGCGATGCTCCGGACGCCGCCACCGACACAACGTCGGCCGCTGTCGCCGGGCCAGTTGGACCCGGGCGGCCGACGCGCAACGCAGAGAGGGTGCTCCCATGAGTCTGACCAGAATCGCGGTGTTCCGGCCCGTGGTGGCCCTGACCGTGACGCTTGCCCTGGTCCTGTTCGGGGTCGTCAGCTACACCAGCCTGGGGCTGGAGCAGAACCCCGAGCTCAACCTGCCGATTGTCACGGTGCAGGTGGTGTACCCTGGCGCCAGCGCGCGGTCGGTTGAGGAGCAGGTGGCGCGGCGCATCGAGGACGCCGTGGCCGGCCTCGGCAACATCAAGACCATCACCTCGGTCTCGCGGAACAGCCTCGCCACCGTCACCGTCGAGTTCAACGAAGGCGTGGATGTCGACACCGCCGCCAGCGACGTGGAGCGGCGCGTCAGCGGCGTCCGCCGTGACCTCCCGACCGACGCCGAGGAGCCGAGCTTCGTCAAGCTCGACCTCAACGACGTGCCCGTGCTCTACCTGAGCGTCACGTCCAGCACCGGCGATCCGGTCCAGCTCTACCGCATGGCCGACGACATCGTGCGACCGCGCATCGAGACGGTCGACGGCGTGGGCCGCGTCGTCATGGTCGGCGGGCGCACGCCCGAGGTGCAGGTCGAGATCGATCCTGAGAAGCTGCGCGCCTACGGCCTGACCATCACCGACGTGGCGAGCGCCGTGCGGGGCCAGTTCCTCAGCACGTCCGGTGGCGACGTCAAGACCGGCACCGGCGACAACACTCGTAAGGTTACGCTGAGCATCGACTCCCGCGAGACGGATCTGAACGCCCTCGGCGCGATGCCCGTCACCTCGCCAGACGGCTTCAGCACCGAGCTGCGGAACGTCGCGAAGGTCTACCTCGGCGGCAAGGAAGCCGAGGAGACCGTGCGCGTCAACGGCCAGCCGGCCGCCGGCCTGCTGGTCTTCAAGCAGTCGAGCGCCAACATCACGCAGACGGTGGACAAGGTCCGGCCCGTCGTGGAGCAGGTGGGCAAGGAGCTGCCGACCGGGTTCACGCTGGGTGTGGCTGTTGACCAGAGCCACGCGGTCCGCCAGACCGTCGTGGGCGTCGAGGAAGAGCTGGTGCTGGCCGCACTCATCACCGGCGTCGTCCTCTTCTTCTTCCTGCACAGCCTCCGCAGCACCATCATCGTGATGGTGGCGATCCCCAGCTCACTGCTGGTCGCCCTGATCGTCATGAAGGTGCTCGGGCTGACCCTCAACACGATGACGTTGATCGGCCTGACGACGGCCATCGGCGTGCTCGTGGACGACTCCATCGTGGTGCTGGAGAACATCTTCACCCACCTGGAGCGGGGCAAAGACCCGAAGTCGGCGGCCATCGACGGCCGCTCCGAGATCGGGCTGGCGGCGATCGCCATCACCATGGTGGACGTGGCCGTCTGGGGACCGATCATCTTCATCACCGGCATTACCGGGGCGTTCCTGCGGTCGTTCGCCATCGTCATGGTGGCCGCCACGCTGGCCTCGCTGCTGGTCAGCTTCACCCTGACCCCGCTGTTCGCCTCACGCTGGCTGACGACGGCCCACGAGCACGGCCTGCTGGCGCGGATCGGCGGTTTCTGGGAGCCGGCCTACCGCTTCTTCGAGGGCGTGTACACCCGTGTCCTGCACTGGTCATTGCGGCACCGTCCGGTCGTGATGCTGCTGGCCGCCGCCGTCTTCGGGATCAACTTCGTGGTGTTGCCACGCCTGGGCACCGAGTTCGTGCCCGACATCAACAAGGACACCGTGACCGTCATCGGCGAGCTGCCGGCTGGCACCGCGCTGGAGGCCGCCGACCGTGCCGCCAAGCGCTGGGAGCTGCTCCTGCTCGACAAGGAGCGCTTCCCCGAGATTCAGACGGCCTACGTGGTCGTCGGGCGCGGCGATACCGACTTCGACCGCGAGTCTCGCTTCATCTCGCTGACGCTGGACGTGGGCGAGACCAGCAGCCGCGCGCGCACCAGCAACCAGGTCGGCCAGGCCGTCTCGGATGTCGGCGAGCAGATCGTGCCCGGCATGCAGGCGCGGCTCGGCGGGATGCGCGCGGGCGGCCAGGGCCAGCCAGTGACGGTCCGCATCTTCGGCAACGACCTCGACACCCTGACTGGGCTGGCCAACACGGCCAGCAGGACGCTGGCCGCCCGCCCTGAGCTGGCCGACGTGACGAACAACATGTCGGCCGCCCCAGAGATGACCCTCAAGCCGAACGCCAACCGCCTGATGGACCTCGGCCTCTCGACGCAGACCGTCGGCAACGCCGTGCGGATCGCCTATCAGGGGCAGGTGGTCGGGAAGTGGACGGAGGCCAGCGGCAAGGAGCGCGACGTTCGGGTTCGCCTGCCGGACAGCCTGCGCTACAACACGGAAGCCGTGTCTGACCTCCCGCTGATCCGGCGCGGCCAGGGTGCAGGTGTGGCGGTTGGCGGCACCCAGCCGGGCGCCACCATGCTGACCATCCGGCAGGTTGCCACCGAGAGCATCGAGAACAAGCCGATCAAGATCACCCGCGTCAACCGTCAGCGCGTGGCAACCATCGGCGCGGAGCCAAACGGCGTGCCACTTGGTTCGGCGACGAGAGCGGCAACCGAGGTGCTGAACGGCATGGCGCTGCCGGCCGGCAGCCACTGGTCGTTCGCGGGGCAGGGCGACGAGCAGGCCAGCTCGTTCCGACAGCTCGGCATCGGGCTGGGCCTGTCTATCGTGCTGATGTACATGGTGCTGACGGTCCTCTACGAGAGCTGGCTGCAGCCGCTCCTGATCCTGACGGCGCTGCCGCTGGCGTCGGTTGGCGCGTTCCTGGGCCTGCTGGCCTTCAACCAGACGCTCAGCGTGCCGGCCTTCATCGGGTTGATCGCCCTGTTCGGCCTTGTCGGCAAGAACGCGATCCTGCTGGTGGACCGTACGAACGACCTGCGCCGTGATGGGATGGACCGGATCTCGGCGCTGGAGCTGGCCGGGCCGCACCGCCTCCGCCCGATCCTGATGACCTCGGCGGTGTTGATCCTGAGCATGATCCCCGTCGCGCTCAAGTGGGGCGACGGCGGTGAGATGCGCGCGCCGCTCGGCGCGGTGCTGGTGGGCGGCATGGCGACCAGCACGTTCCTCTCGCTGTTGTACGTGCCGGTGGCCTACACCTACTTCGACAGCCTGAGCACACTGCTGGGCCGCCTGTCGCGCTTCGAGCTGCACCTGCCGTTCCTGGGCGGACGGCCTGGGCGAGGCGGCCAGGGCCATGGCGAGCGTCCGTCACGGCCAGCGACACGGCCGGCCGGCCGCACGTCGAGCGCGCCGCTCCCGGTCTCGGGCGGGGCTGCGCTGGCCTCGGAGCGGGTGGCGCCAGCGCGCGGCGGCCACCGTCGGCCACGGCTGGTGGTCGGCCACGGGCCGTGATCGGGTATCGCCCGTGATCGGGTACCGCCCGTGATGAGCCATGCCTCGTGACGGCGCACGCTGGCCCGGCCCTTGCAACTCTGCCTGGCGAGTCAATTGCAGCGGCGGCATCCTCAAACCGCCGCATCTGGAGCACCCACGATGACCGAGATCCTGTTCTACGCAACCCCGGTTGGCGGCACGAGCGCCGGCGTGGCGGCCGGCACGATCTTTCCAGCGCCCGGCTCGCTCCTGGCGACGGCCGGCCCGATTCTGGCCGTCGTGATGGGCCTGCTGATCCTCGGCTGGCTGGTCTGGCGGGCGCTGATGAAGCCCGTGCCGATGGACGTGCACCTGCCTGAGACGCGCGTCCCCGGCGACCAGCTCACCCGCGAACGGTTCCGCCCCCGGGCCTCAGAGCTGCTCGGCCGCCGCTCCCGCTTCTAGTCCATCTTGTCGCGACAGGCCAATCGCATGTTGACGTCGTTGTGCCGCCGCGTCGGGGCTTGAAAGCCCCGCCTACCATCCTGCAGTCGCTGCGCGACGCTCCAGTCGCACCAGTGCCTGCCGTTCCCGGCGGCCGTCGCGCAGCGACGCTGTGACGGTAGGCGGGGACTTCAGTCCCCGACGAGGCCGCAGGACGTGCTCGTCATGCAATCGCCCTGCTCAACCAGATGTTTCATAGACGAACGACCGCACAGGCTCAAGCGCCATGCGGTCGTTCGGCGCAGAGATGCAGGAGCCGCCTGGAGCGGCGGCGAGATCAGGAGGCAGCCGGGTTGTCGATCGGCGCGCCGATGATGCTGCCCCACTCCGTCCAGGAGCCGTCGTAGTTACGGACCTTCGGGAAGCCCAGCAACTGCGACAGCACGAACCAGGAGTGCGAGGACCGCTCGCCGATGCGGCAGTAGGCCACGACGTCCTTGTCTGGCGTGATGCCCTTCGCGGAGTACAGCGTCTTCAGGTCGTCAGCCGACTTGAACGTGCCGTCCTCGTTGACCGTCTGCGCCCACGGGATGTTGCTGGCCCCTGGGATGTGCCCGGCCCGCTGCGCCGTCTCCGGCAGCCCTGGAGGCGCCACGATCTCGCCGCTGAACTCGGCCGGCGAGCGCACGTCCACCAGCGCCTTGCCGCCGTTCGCGCCGACGTAGTCGAGCACCTCACGCTGGAAGGCCCGGAACGCCAGATCCAGATCCTTCGCCTGGTACTTCGAGGGCTTGACGCTCGGCGCGTCGGTGACCAGCGAGCGCCCCTCAAGCTCCCACTTCTTGCGCCCGCCGTTCATCAATGCCACGTCGGTGTGGCCGTACAGCCGCGCCACCCAGTACGCGTAGGCCGCGAACCAGTTGTTGTTGTCGCCGTAGAAGACGATCTTCAGGTCCGGCCAGACGCCCGCCTCGCTCAGCAGGGCCTCCCACTGCGCCTTCGGCGGGATGTCCCGGCGGATCTGGTCCGTGAGCTGCGTCGCCCAGTTGAAGCCGACTGCCCCGGGGATGTGCCCCTGATCGTAGGCCGTCGTGTCAACATCGACCTCGATCAGCCGGACGGCCGGGTTGTTCAGGTTCTCGGCCACCCAGTCCGTCGAAACGAGGGCCGCTCCGTTCGCGTACTCCGTCGCCATGCTTCCGCTCCCCCCTGGAGATCGCACCGTCCAGCGCATGCACTGCCGTCGGCGCACTTGCCGCCACGCGACCGCTCGCGCAGCGCCCACACGGTCGGCTCGCACCTGCCGACCGTCCCTCAGGCTCTCGTTCGTTGGCCGTCGCTAGTCGGCCGCCTCGCGCCACTCCCGGATCTCGCCATCGTCCAGGCAGTGCCCCGCGCCCAGGCGCATCGTCAGGAACGTCGGGCTGACCGGCAGCCCGATGAGGTATCCGGTCCAGTGCCGGCGCTCGGCGGCTGGCAGCCGCTGGGCCAGGTCGGACGCCGACGCGTGGATCAGGCGGCCGTCGTCCGCGATGCCGAAGTCGAGCGTCCAGCCGCCCCGGATCTGCACCCGGCCGGCCGAGTTGGTCCGAATGACCCGATACCCGGTGGCCGCGCGGTACTTGTCCAGCACCGCTTGATCGAACCAGACCTGTGCGAAGCCGGTGTCACCACCGAGGACACGCCCGTACGCCAGCGCAAGCTGAGGATTCGCCACCGGTCCGCTGGCCACGGCCGCCTGCCTGTCGGAGACGGCCGTCTGCCTGTCAGCCACAACCGTCTGCCTGTCGGCCACGGCCACCTGTCCGCCGGGCTGCCCGTTGGTCTGATCCGCCATGCACGCCACTCCGAAGGTCATGCTGCCAGGGAATGGGGCAGCGTGACGTCAGCCGAGCGAGACATGCCCCAGGACAGCACCGTTGACCGGAGAGGATACCGGGCAGGTTACACGAAAGTCAAGTAAGTCTAGTGAGTGACTCGAGAATCCCTCCCTGGTCGCTGCTCGTACCTGCACATCCGTTATGCTTCGTTGGCGCAATCCGACCAGTTTACCCATACAGAAGATGGAACGTCAGCGTGACAGATGCCACCCCGCGACCGACAAGGTTCACGGCTCTCCATCTGGAGAACTGGCGCAACTTCACGCGCGCGGATGTTGCCTTGCAGCAGCGTGTCTTCCTGGTAGGTCCGAATGCTTCTGGGAAGTCGAACCTCCTGGATGCCATCAAGTTCCTGCGTGATGTTGTCGCTGTTGGCGGCGGCTTCCAGGCTGCCGTTGGGAAGCGTGGCGGCGTGTCACGCCTTCGCAGCCTCGCCGCGCGACGCTATCCTGAGGTTGTTGTTCGCGCCGGGTTCGGCACGAACGACGAGCGTGATCTCTGGGAGTACGAGCTTCGGTTTACGCAGGACAATCAGCGCAGACCCATGATCACGCATGAGCGAATCGTTCGGCGTGGCGTGTCCCTTCTTGAGCGCCCTGATGCTGAGGATGAGGTTGACCCCGAGCGACTGACCCAGACCCATCTGGAGCAGATCAACCAGAATCGCCAGTTTCGCGATGTGGCTGACTTCTTCGATTCGGTACGGTATCGCCATATGGTGCCGCAGCTGGTGCGCGAGCCTGATCGCTCCATCGGACGGGTCGAAGATCCGTTCGGCGGAGACTTCTTAGAGCAGGTTACGCGGACGTCTGAGAAGGTCCGTCAGGCCCGATTGCGACGTGTACAGCAAGCCTTGAGCATTGCCGTCCCACAACTCTCCGAGATCGAGTTGTGGCGAGATGCGCGCGGAACGCCCCACATGCGCGGCAAATACAAGCACTGGCGGCCGACTGGCGCGTGGCAAACAGAGGATCAGTTCTCGGATGGAACGTTGCGGTTGATGGGGCTGCTCTGGGCGGTTCTGGACGGGACCGGACCACTGCTTCTTGAAGAACCTGAACTCTCACTACACCCCGGAGTCGTCAAGGTGCTGCCTCAGTTGCTGTACCGGGTGCAGCGTCGGGCGAACCGCCAGATTGTGTGCAGCAGCCACTCTCGGGATTTGCTCGAAGACCCCGGCATCCGCCTGGATGAAGTCCTGGTGCTGCGCCCCGGCGAAGAAGGCACGGTTGTGCAGCCTGCTGGAGACTTCAAGATGATCCAGCCGCTCCTCGATGGTGGCGTCAGCCTCGCTGATGCGCTTCTGCCAATGACGCAGCCCCCTGATGTAATTCAACTCGCCTTGTTCGGTACGTGAGCGGTGGTTGTCGCAGTTTCATGTGCCGTTGAGGGCATGGTAGATGAAGCAATCGGACGGCGGCTCCTCGAAGAGGCCGGCGCGGCTGTCGGACCGGTCTACGGTAGACGCGGCCGTGCCCCGTTGCTCACGAGCCTGGACGGCTACAATCGCGCGGCAGCTTTCGATCCCTGGCTCGTGATCGTCGATCTCGACCAGGATGGCCCCTGTCCGGGGGATGTCCGAACGTGTTGGCTGCCTGCTCCGTCCGAGCATATGTGTTTTCGGATTGCAGTTTGCGAAGCGGAAGCGTGGCTGCTCGCTGACCGCGAGTCCGTGGCAGACTTCCTGGGGATCTCCGTTCGCATTGTGCCGGTGCACCCTGAGCAATTGCCTGATCCCAAGCGCTCGCTGATTGATCTTGCGCGTCGCTCTCGCCGTAGAACCGTTCGCGAGGATCTCGTTCCATCGCCTGGAAGCGGACGGAGCGTCGGTCCTGGCTACACAGGACGCATGATCGAGTTCGTGAACACGTCCTGGCGCCCGGCCGCGGCGGCCCAGGAAGCGCCCAGCCTTCTGCGTTGCCAGATGCGTCTGCAAACGATGGTCGATTCGCTCGACCGTCCCTAGATCGACCTGGTGCCGCAGATCTCCCTCGCCCCGTCTGCGAGGGATTCGTATAGGTCACTACTGCCCGGGGCGGGGCGTCTGGGGCCGCACCAGCTCCTTGCGCTCGGGCGGCCGGATCAGCAGATCGAGCGCCAGTGCCAGCATCCGCGAATGCCGGAGCAGCAGCAGCGGCAGCGCCACCATCACGATCGCCGAGCCCCACTGGAGAGCGTCCCAGGGCGGGTTCGGCCAGGTCAGGTAGAGGATCGAGACGAACCCGATCACCCACAGGCCCTCCGCGACGACCAGGTTGATCGCCATGCCGCCCAGCTCGTAGCCGCTCTCGTCGCGCTGGAGCCGCAGGCCGCAGCCAGGGCAGGTCTCCTTCAGCTTGTACACCCCGGCAAACATGCCAAACTGTCCGCAGGCCGGGCAGCGCAGCAGCAGCGCCCGCCCGAACAGGATCCAGATCTTTTCGAGCGTCGAGTGTTCGAGCGGCTTGTTGAGAATCGGGTGCATCGGGCGGGGCGGCATCAGCAGGGCCTCACAAGGAACGGCAGCAGGGAGCAGGCTGTCAACAGGATGAACGCGCCGCGCCCGCGCTTGATCCAGAATTCCGTACAACGTATACTGTGGAGGCTTCCTGGGCGCGTCGGCGACGTGCTTCTGGACAATGGTACCCCATGCCGTGGTACCCCATACTGTGGCAGGCAGCGCGGCTGGCGGGCGGCAGCGTCCCCCTGCCGATGTACCCGGCTGCCGAGCCACGTCGCAGGCGATGACGGTGGGCTGGCGGCGCAGCGACGGCCGTCTCACGAGAACGAGACGGGGAGCGGGTGCCTGGCTGGCGCAGTTGCAGCGCACGACGCGCAAAGCGACGACTTCGTGCGTTTGCGCCGAGGCCTGTGTACATGCACCACCCGTCTCAGACTATGATCGCCCGAACGCGTGTTCGTATGGGAATCGCGGGCAGCCCCAGTGCGGTTCTGGGTCAGTGAGGGCAGGCGACATGCTGGCGGGCAGGATCGGGTCGCAGGACGATCGATCGCGGGGGGGCGCCCACGGCGCAGGGCGGTCGGGTCCAGCGGGCAAGGTCCAGTGGACGGTTGGCGGCTGTCCGTTCGGGCGTCCAGGTTGCATGCTGGCGTAGCAGAGGTGTCGGAGGCCTCGCAGCGGAGGTGTTTCGGGTGCAACAGAACAGCCGCGCGCTCCGTCTTATCGTGAGACCGTAACGTTCGCAGCCCGACATCGATGGTGACGTGGGCGGCCCGGTCGAGATGCTCGGCCGGGCCGTTCCGCTGGGAGAGGGACAGGGCAGATGAAACTGACCAGCCTGGCTGTCTACCGCCCCGTGGTGGCGTTGACAGTCACGCTCGCGCTCACGCTCTTTGGCGCGATGAGCTATTTCAGCCTGGGGTTAGAGAACAACCCTGAGCTGAACCTGCCGTTCGTGACCGTCACGGCGGTCTACCCGGGCGCCAGCGCCCAGACCGTCGAGGAGCAGGTGACGCGCCCGCTCGAGGACTCGATCTCCTCGCTGGGCGGCATCAAGACGATGACCTCCAACTCGCAGGTGAGCCTCTCGCAGATCACCATCGAGTTTGAGGAGGGCGTGAACGTCGATATCGCCGCCTCGGACGTGCAGCAGAAGGTCAGCAGCGCCCGCCGAGACCTCCCCTCCGAGGTCGAGGAGCCGAGCTACTCGAAGCTCGACTTCAACGACATTCCCATCGTGAACCTTGCCGTGACCAGCACGGGCGAGGCCGACCCGGTTCAGCTGTACCAGATCGCCAACGACGTGGTCCGGCCGCGCCTGGAAGGCGTGCCGGGCGTCGGGCGGGTGACCGTCGTCGGGGGGCGCGAGCCTGAGGTGCAGGTCGAGGTGCAGCCGGAGCGCCTGCGTGCCTTTGGCCTGACTATCGCCGACGTGACGACGGCCGTCCAGCAGCAGTATCTGGCGACGTCCGGCGGCCAGATGAAGACGGGCAGCGGGGCCAACACGCAGAGCACCTCGCTGCGGCTCGACACGCGCGGCGGCGATCTCGCCACGCTCCAGGGGGTTCCGTTGAACACCCCGGGCGGCGGCGTGATCCAGCTCCGCGACGTGGCGAACATCTTCATGGGCGGCAAGGAGTCGGACACGATCCTGCGGCTGAACGGGCAGGCCTCGGCCGGCTTGCTGGTCTACAAGCAGTCCAGCGCGAACATCACCCAGGTGGCCGATGCCGTCATCCCGCAGGTCGAGAAGATCAACAGCACGATGCCGCGGGGCTTCGGGCTGGAGCTGGTTATCGACCAGAGCAAGTACGTGCGCGAGACGGTGGCCGAGGTCCAGCACGAGCTGGAGCTGGCCTGTCTGATCACGGGGATCGTGCTGTTCTTCTTCCTGCACAGCGTCCGCAGCACCATCATCGTCATGCTGGCGATCCCGACCTCGCTGCTGGTGGCGCTGATCGTGATGAAGCTGACGGGGCAGACGCTCAACGGTATGTCGCTGATCGGCCTGACGACGGCTATCGGCGTGCTGGTGGACGACTCGATCGTGGTGCTGGAGAACATCTTCAGCCACCTGGAGCGCGGCGAGGAGCCGAGGACGGCGGCCATCGACGGCCGCTCCGAGATCGGCATGGCAGCCATCGCGATCACCCTGGTGGACGTGGCGGTCTGGGGGCCGATCATCTTCATCAGCGGCATCACCGGGGCGTTCTTGCGCGCCTTCGCCATCGTGATGGTGGCGGCGACGCTGGCCTCGCTGCTGGTGAGCTTCACGCTGACGCCGCTGATCGCCTCGCGCTGGCTGAAGTCGGGGCACCAGGAGGGCGGCAAGCCCAACCTGCTGGGCCGCTTCGCGCGCCTCTTCGAGCCGGGCTATCGGCGGCTGGAGTCAGCGTACCGGGTGGTTCTGCACTGGTCGCTGCGGCACCGGCCCGTCGTCATCGTCGGGGCGCTGCTGGTGTTCGCCTCCAACTGGCTGATCGTCGCCAACCTGGGCAGCGAGTTCGTGCCTGAAGGGGACATGGACACCCAGAGCGTGGTGGGCGAGCTGCCGGCCGGCACAGCCGTCGAGGCGACGGACCGGGCGGCCCGCCGCTGGGAGATGCTGCTGCTCGACAAGGAGCGGTTCCCGGAGATCCACTCGGCCTACGTGCAGATCGGGGCGCAGGGGAACCCGCGCCAGATCCAGGTGACGCTCGACGTGGGCAAGCCGAGCACCCGCACGCGGACGGGTCAGGAGATCGCGCGGGCGGCCATCACCGGCGGCGAGCAGATCGTCCCCGAGATGCAGGCGCGGCGCAACTCGGAGGGCGGGCCGAGCGGCCAGCCGGTCCAGATCCGGGTCTTCGGGGATAACCTGGATCAGCTCGGGCAGGCTGCCGAGTCGGCGAAGACCGCGCTCAGCGCGTTGCCGGAGCTGGCGGACGTGACGAACAGCCTGTCGTCGGCGGAGGAGATCACCATTCGGCCGGATCTCCCGCGCCTGCGCGACCTGGGGATCACGGCGCAGCAGATCGGCACGTCGGTGCGGGTGGCCTACCAGGGGGCGACGGTTGCGAAGTGGGCCGAGCCGACCGGCAAGGAGCGCGACGTCCGGGTGACGCTGCCGGCGGCCGTCCGCAACCAGGCCGGGGCGCTGGAGAACCTGCCGCTGATCCAGCGGGGTGACCGCATGCTGACGCTGCAACAGGTGGCACACCTGGAGCGCCAGCAGAAGCCGACGACCATCACGCGGGTGGATCGTCAGCGGGTGGCAACGCTGGGGGCGGAGCCGCTGGGCGTGCCGCTGGGGCAGGCGACCGAAGAGGCCACGAAGGTGATGAACGTGACGCCGTTGCCGAGCGGCATGCGCTGGGAGCTGGCGGGCACGGGTGAGGAGCAGCAGAACTCGTTCACGGCGCTGATCCTGGGCATCGCGGCGTCGATCGTGCTGATGTACCTCGTGCTGACGGTGCTCTACGAGAGCTGGCTGCAGCCGGTCCTGATCCTGACGGCGCTGCCGCTGGCGTCGGTGGGGGCGTTCCTGGGCCTGCTGCTGTTCGGGCAGACGCTGAACGTGGCGAGCTTCATCGGGATCATCGCGCTGTTCGGGCTGGTGGGGAAGAACGCGATCTTGCTGGTGGACCGCGCCAACGATCTGCGGCGGGACGGGCACACCCGCGAGCAAGCCCTGGAGGAGGCCGGGCCGCATCGCCTGCGCCCGATCCTGATGACCTCGGCGGTGCTGATCTTCAGCATGCTGCCGGTGGCGGCTGGCCTGAGCGAGAACTCGTCCGGGCGCGCGCCGCTGGCAGCGGTGCTGGTGGGCGGCATGGCGACGAGCACGCTGCTCTCACTGCTGTACGTGCCGGTGGCCTACACCTACTTCGACAGCCTCGCGCAGGTGACGAGTCGGGCGGTGCGGTGGCGTCCGCGCGGCTGGCGGCAGCCGCACCCGATCCGCCACGAGCAGCCGCTGCCGGTGGCTGGCGGGGCGGCCTCGCTGGAGGAACGGGTAGACGACCGGCTGCGAACGTTCCAGCGGGCGCGGCGACGGCGGCGGCCGGCGCTGGCGTAGGATCGACATGGCCCCTGCCCGAGGCGGCGGGCGGGGGATACCCCTCCGACAGCATTGACATGTTGACAGAATGGGTCAAGAGCGAGGCCCTCGCCCCCCCATGCCGTTGAGGAGGAGATCGTGCGGGCTGCGATGCGGAGGACGTACCCGCCGCGGCAAACGCCAGCAGGCGTCTGCGTCAGGCGGCGACCAGCGTGCCCATCGGGGTGACGTCGTAGCCGCCGAGCGCTTCGACTTCGAGGCGGAACAGCGGGCTGGTCAGCGTCTCCAGCAAGGCCTGGACGGGGGCCAGCTCGAAGAAGCGCGCGGGGATGGCGAGGTCGTAGCGCTCGTCGGCCAGCGGCAGGAACGCCAACCTGAGCGCCTGGGCGGCGGCGCGCACGCCAACGGCAGCATCGGCGAGGCCGGCGGCGACCGCTTCGGCGGCGGCAAGGTGGCTGCGAACGACGGTGGCGTAGCCCGGAAGCTGGGCGGGCTGAAGTCCGGCGCGGGCGATCTCGGCGTCGAGGAGGGCGCGCGCGCCGCTGCCCGGCTCGCGGTTGGCGATGCGCCGGCCGGGTGCTGCCAGCTCGCCGACGTGCTGGATGCCGAGGGGGTTGCCGGGGGCCAGCATCAGCCCCTGCTGCCAGACCGCGAAGGTGACCAGCCGCACGTCAGCGCCCAGCAGCCGCCGAGCGAACGGCACGTTGTAGACGCCGGTCTCGGGATCGAGCAGGTGCGTGCCGGCGAGATGCGCCTCGCCCCTGCTGACGGCTTCCAGGGCCTGAAGGCTGTTGCCGCCCTGCCATGCCAGCTCCATGGTGGGGTGGCGGCGGCGCAGATGCTCGGCCAGCAGGCTGGTGGCCGGATCGCAGCCCACGGCGACCAGCGTGCTGTCGAGATGGTCTGGATCGGCGAACAGCTCGACGCGGACGGGGTGGCGGCCAGCCGTGGCGGCCGGCTCCCCTGGGTGCGGGCCTGAGACTGGCCGCGCGATGCCGTTGGCGCGCGGGAGCGTCAGCGCGACGCCGGCCGGGCCGGTCAGCGGCCGGGCGACGATCCGTCCGCCGATGTTGGCGACCTGGACCCGCACCGCCTCGCCGGCGGCAAGGTCGTCCGAGGCCAGCAGCTCAGCGCTGACGCTCGGCAGCTCGTCCACGAGGCGGAAGAGGTCGTCCACGCGTCGGCCGAGGACGCGTGCCAGCCGCAGGGCGACGGGCATGGTCGGGGCGGCCTTGCCGGCCTCGATAGCGTTCACGGCCTGCCGGGTGACGCCGGCACGGTGCGCCAGCTCGGCCTGCGAGATGCCGACCTGTGCGCGGGCTGCCCGCAGCAGGACATCAAGCGTGCCGTGATCGGCCACCGTGGGACTCTCCAGAACGGCGTGGCAGAACGGCGTGGCGGCGGTGTGCGCGCCACGCCGTGCCCTGTGACCTGAGTGTACGGCTCATCTGAGACGGCGGCAACGAGCGGGGGGTGAGGTTACCCCGGATGCTCACCGGGCGGATTCCACCGTGGTTCTGGTGTAGGGGCAGACGGGCGAGCACGCCCGGGTGGCCGGGGTCAGGCGTGGATGGCCTCAGTAGTGGATGGCGCGGGGCGCGCCGCCGCCGGCCGCGATCACGTCGCCGTTGATCGCGATGGACTTTGGCGAGCAGAGGAACGTCACCACGTAGGCCACCTCCTGGGAATCCACCAGGTGGCGAATCGAGTTGCCGGCCGCCAGCTGCCGCTCGACCTCTTCAGGCGTCTGGCCCGTCGCCTCGGCGCGCGCCGCGACCACGTCCACCGTCTTCTCGGTGCGTGTCGTGCCAGGGTGCACCACCGTGACGTTGATCCCGTGCGGCCCCAGCTCGTCCGCGAGGTTCTTGGTCAGCGCCACCACCGAGACGTTGCGGATGCTGCCCAGGATCGTGCCGGTGCTGCGCGCCGCCAGCCCGCTGATGTTGACGATGCGCCCCCAGCCGCGTTCTTTCATCGAGGGCACGAACTCGCGGGCGCAGCGCAGGTAACCCAGCACCTTGGTGTGCAGCTCGTCGTCGAAGGCCGCCGTGTCGATCTCGTGGAGGCGGGGCGGGGGCTGCTGGCCGCCGGGCTTGGCGGCGGCGTTGATGAGGATGTCCACGTGCCCGAACCGGTCCAGCACCGTGCGGGCCATCGCGCGGACGCTGTCGTCATCCGAGGTGTTGCCGATCACGCCGATGACGGTTCGACCGCTCTCGGCTTCCAGCTCTCGGCGCGTCGCTTCGAGCGCCTCGGCGTTGCGCGCCACCAGGGCGATGTCCGCGCCTTCGAGCGCCAGCTCCCGCGCGATGGCCTTGCCGATGCCGCGACTCCCCCCGGTGACGACGGCGACCTTGCCCCGCAGCTCCAGATCCATGAGCGTCCTCCCACAGCCGTGCGCGTCCTCACGCAGCCGTCTGCCGTGAGAGATGGTACCCCGGGCGGCAGACCCCCGGGCGGCAGACCGCTACGCGCTGCGGCTGCGTGTCCCGGTCAGCATCGCCGGGAAGCGCTGCATCAGCATGCCGGTGAAGCGCAGTCGGGCACGGCGTGGCAGCAGCCCAAGCGCCATCCGCGCCACCCAGGGCGGCGCTCCTGCCAGCACGAACGGTACGTCGGCGTCGAGGGCGTCGAGCGCGCGCAGGACGACCTGCTCGCGGGTCACCTTTTTCCGCAGGCGGCGCTTCGCGGCACGATCCTCCGGCGCGCCGGCATCGACCGGCCCCGGGCAGACGGCCACCACCTGGATGCCCTGCTGGCGGTTCTCGGCCCAGAGCGCCGCCGTGAAGCTGATGACGAACGCCTTGGTGGCGGCGTAGACGCCGTAGTTCGGCAGCGGCTGGAACCCGGACGCCGAGCCGACGTTGATGATGGCGCCCTCGCCGCGCGCCTGCATGCCGGTCAGGACACGGTAGGTCAGGTCCGTCAGCGCCAGGACGTTCAGACGGACCATGTCGCGCGCCTGCTCGACGGGCAGCTCTGCGAATGGCCCGAGCACCCCCAGCCCGGCGTTGTTCACCAGCAGGTTCGGCTCGAAGCCGCGTGCGGCGGCCTGCTCGCAGAGCTGACGGGGGCCGTCCGGATCCGCCAGATCGACGGCCACGATCTCGACCCGCACGCGGTACTGTTCGCGCAGGCGCTCGGCAAGCTGGCGCAGGCGATCCTCCGTCCGTGCCACCAGCAGCACGTCTGCGCCGCGTGCTGCCAGCGTCTCCGCGAACGTCTCGCCGATCCCCCAGGACGCGCCGGTCACGATGGCGCGTGTGCCCTTCCCGATGTGCAGCGTCACGCGGTCCGTCCCTGTGTGTGTGATGGGGCGCCGGGGGTGTCCGATGGGGCGCCGGCCTGTTTCGGGCGGAAGACCCACTCGGTGGCGACCAGCTGCACCCGGCGCGGCACAAACGACGCAATGCCAGCCAGCAGCCGGTTCGCCAATCCTGGCACCACCAGCGGGGCGTTGCGCTCCAGGCCGGCGAGCGCCTCCTCCACCACGCGCTCGCGCGGTATCTTGCGGCTTTCCGCCAGTCCTGGAAACTTGTCCAGCGATGAGCCGCCCGCCCGCTCTCCAAAGCGCGTATCGGCGACTGGCCCCGGGCAGACGGCAACCACCTGCACGCCGCGCCCACGGACCTCCGCCCAGAGCGCCTGGGTGAAGCTGTTCACGAACGCCTTCGTCGCGCCGTAGATGGCGTAGTGCGGCAGCGGCTGCAGGCCGGCCGCCGATGAGGTGTTGATGATGCCGCCCTGGCCCCGCTCCAGCATGCCCGGCAGGAACAGGCCGGTCAGCGTCACCAGCGCTTCGACGTTCAGGCGGATGGCGGCAAGCTGCCCGTCGAGCGGCAGCTCGATGAACGTGCCGATGTAGCCAGCGCCGGCGTTGTTGACGAGGATGTCCGGCTCGATGCCGAGGGCATCCACGGCGGCCTTGAGCTGGCTCGGGCCGTCGGGGGCGGCAAGATCCACCAGCACCTGCTCGACCTCGACGCTGTGCGTCGCGACGATCTCCTCGGCGACGGCCGCCAGGCGCGCGGCGTCCCGGCCGGTCAGGATCAGGCGCAGGCCGCGTGCGCCGAGCGCCTTCGCGAACGCCTCCCCGATCCCGGACGAGGCCCCGGTGATGATGGCGACCCGCCCGGCGCTCAAGAGCGGTTCGTGCCGGTTCCCAGGAGCGCCCATGCCGCACCTCCATCGTCAAGCAGCCGGCGCAGCTCTCCACGCCACCTGTCTTGGTCTCGTTGAGGATAGCGCGGGCAGGGTTGCCAGGACCGTCCGGGTGATGACAGACGGATGGTCAGCGAAGGAACACTCCGGGGCAGGCTGCCCATCGGGCTGCGGCAGGCCAGCCGGGGGCACACCGACTCCCTCAACCCTTGCTATGATCCGGCCCAACGAGGAGGCATGCCCGTGACCGTCGCCGAACCGACGACCCTGGTCTACAAGCAGGTTGGCGATCTCGCCATCAAGCTCGACCTGTACCGTCCGGCCGGGTCTGGGCCGTTCCCGGTGGTGGTCTGGCTGCACGGCGGTGCGCTGATCGGCTTCAGCCGCACGGCCATCCTCGAACGGCGCGGCATTCTGGAGGCGTTGCTCGGGCGTAGGATGGCCGTTGCTGCCATCGACTACCGGCTCGCGCCGGAGACGCGCCTGCCCGAGATCCTGACGGACGTGCAGGATGCCTTCGGCTGGGTGCAGGCCCACGGCGGTGCGCATGCGTTGGACCCTGGCCGCGTCGGCGTCGTCGGGCTGTCGGCCGGTGGCTACCTGAGCCTGATGTCCGCCTGGACCGTTCGCCCGCGTCCGCAGGCCATCGTCTCATACTACGGGTACGGGGATATCACCGGCGACTGGTACGCCCGCCCGGACCCCTTCTACAACCGGATGCCGCGGATCTCCGATGAGGAGGCGTGGAGCGGTGTCGGCCAGACGCCCGTCTCCGAGCCAGAGCCGTCGGCGTCGCAGCGTCGGATGCGCTTCTACCTCTGGACCCGCCAGCGCGGCGTCTGGCCGACCCACGTGGCCGGCACGCACCCGCTGACCGATCCCGCTGCGTTCGGGCCGTGGCTCCCGCTGCGGAACGTCGATGCCGACTGGCCGCCAACGCTCCTGCTGCACGGCACGGCGGATACGGATGTGCCGTTCGAGCAGTCCGTGCTGATGGAAGCGGCGTTGACGGCGGCCGGCGTCTCGGCGCGGCTCATCACGCTGGCCGGCGCGCCGCACGTCTTCGACCGTGGCATCACCCAGGCCGATCTCGCGGCCCCTGCCGCGCAACTGACGCCCGTGGCGCGGGCCTGCCTGGAGAGCGTCGAGTTTCTGGCACGCCGCCTGGAGGCCGCCCCCGCCTGAGCATCGCATCCGGTGCATCGCATCCGGTCCGGGCGCCACGACCGCGCTCGGGCCAGGACAAGCGCAGACCGTTCCTACCCCGACCAGGTCTACGATGGAATCACCATCCCACCCACTCCGAGCAACCTCACCTCCCGATCCGCGGCATGCACCTTTCAGCAAGGCCCCGGTTTAGACCCACACTGGAGAGGAGCCGCCCTCATGGCCGAGCAGCAGCACGTCGTCATCTGTGGCGCTGGCATCATTGGCGCGGCCACGGCCTACTTCCTGAGCCGGCGTGGCGTGCGTGTCACCGTCGTCGAGCGGACGAGCGTCGCCAACGCCTCCTCTGGGAAGGCTGGCGCGTTCCTGGCACTCGACTGGTGCATGGGGAGTCCGCTGGATGCCCTGACCCGCCGCAGCTTCGCGCTGCACGCCGAGCTGGCCGAGACGCTCGGCGCTGACTGGGGGTATCAGCGGGTCACCGCCTACAGCGGCTACGCCTTTGGGCGGCGCGGCATGGCCGGTGGCCGACCGGGGCGAAAGTGGCTCTCGAACCGGGTGGCTCTGACCGGACAGCTCGGCTCGGACCAGACCACGGCGATGGTGCATCCTCGGCTGCTCACCGAGGCGCTGATCGGGGCGGCGCAGGTGGCCGGGGGCTCGCTGCGCATCGGGCAGGTGACGGGCGTGCTGCTCGACGAGCGCGGCACGGCGGCGCGGGGCGTCACACTGGCGGACGGCAGCGCCATCGAGGCGGACGCCGTGGTCATCGCGATGGGGCCGTGGTCGATCCACGCCTCCAACTGGCTGCCGCTGCCGGGCATCCACGCCTACAAGGGGCACAGCGTGATCTACGACACGGGCGAGAGCGTGCCGGCCGAGGCGTTGTTCCTGGAGTACCAGACGCCGACCGGCGAGGTGCTGACCCCGGAGTTCTTCCCGCGCGCCGATGGCACCACCTACGTCGCCTACAGCGCCACCCAGGATGCCCTGCCGCCAGACCCCGCCGACGTGACGGTAGACAACCAGTCCATCGAGCGGCTGGAAGCGCTCTGCGAGGTGGTGTCGCCGGCCTTCAGCCGCGACGCCGTCGTCACGCGGCAGGCGTGCTACCGGCCCGTCGCGGCGGATGGCCTGCCGCTGGTCGGGCAGGTGCCCGGCGTGGCCGGGGCGTACGTCGGGACCGGGCACAGCGTCTGGGGGGTGCTGAACGGCCCGGCGTCGGGTGAGGCCCTGGCCGAGTTGATCGTGGACGGGGCCGCGCGGACGGTCAACATCCGCGCGTTCAACCCGGGGCGGCTGCGCCCGTACGACGCGCGGCTCGGCCGGTAGGATGCGCGCCTCGGCCTGCGGGGTAGGACGCGCATTTCGGCTGCTCGTGCCTGCGCGCTCCCAGGCGCACGGACGCCGTCCTGACGGGATGCACGTTCGGCTACGGTTTGTGCATCCGAATGTCCCGGGGCGTCCGGGACCTTCGTCCATTGTACTTTTGCGAGAAACCGCCGATTCTTGGGGTACAGCGTAACGCGACAGGCAACGCAGGATGCACCGCAGGCCGTCGCCGACGACCCTGCGTCACCGATCCCCCAGGAGTAACCCCAATGCTGGCAAACAACTGGTACGACCAGAGCATTCAGTTCGAGGCCATCGACGGCCGCCGCACATCGCTCCGCCAGGACAACGACGAAGCGCTGGATGACTGGCTGGCCTCCCTCTCGGTGAATCAGTTTGCCCGAGTGCTGGACTTCCTGCTTGGGACGACGGAGAACCGCCGGCTGGATCGCTCGGCGTAAGGCGGCGGGCGGTCCGGTCTCTGGGCCGCCGACTGATTCGCTGTTCCTGACAGGGCGTGCGTCCGGTACCATCCGAGCGTGATCGACACGCCTGACGCCTCACCACCTGATTCGACACTCTCGGCGCTCGGCTCGGCTGCCGACGCCCCAACTCGCTGGTACGAGGACCGCCGCGCCCGCTTCCGCGCCGAAGCTGCCGTGCTGGCGGTCCAGGCCGCTCGCCTTGCGAACATTCGCCTGCTGCTGTTCCTCGGGCTGGCGGTGGCCGTTGGCTGGGCGCTGTTCGCCGGCCCGCCGCTCGCCTACGGTCTGTGGGGAGCGGCTGCCGTCCTGCTCGTCGCGTTTGTCGCGCAGGTGCGCCGCTACCGCCGCGTCGAGCGCCGCCGCCGCCACCTGGCCGGCCTTGCCGACCTCGCGGAGGAGGCCCTGCTGCGGATCGCGCGGGACTGGAAGACCCTGCCCCCGCGGCACGAGGGCCGCGCCGAAGCGACCCACCCCTACGGTCCCGACCTGGACATCCTCGGCCACGGCTCGCTGCTGCACCTGCTCGAATCGACGGGCACTCGCCTGGGCGAGGGGACGCTGCGCTCCTGGCTGCTCGCGCCGGCCGACATCCCGACCGTCGAGGCCCGGCAGGCGGCCGTCGCCGAGCTTGCGCCGCTGGCCGAGTGGCGCGAGGAGCTGGTCTGGCGGGGCCGGGCGACCGGCTCCCCCTCGCCCGATCCCGAGCCATTTCTGGCGTGGGCCGAGGGCGACCGCTTCCTGGACGGCAAGCAGGCGCTCGTCTGGGCGGCCAGGATCTCGCCGCCGGTGTTCTGGCTGCTGCTGCTGGCCCAGCTTGCCGAGCTGACGCCCTGGCCGCTCTGGATCGCGCCGATCCTGGTGAACCTCCTGCTGGGCTGGCAGCTGGTCGGGGCGGCGGTCGGTCGGCTCAACGGTGTGCGGTACTTCGCCGGGGCGCTCGGCGCGTACGCCGAGGCGCTTGCCCACCTGGACGAGCCGCGGTTCCGGGCGCCGGCCCTCCAGAAGCTGCACGCGGCGCTGCGGGCGGACGGCAAGCCGGCCGCCGAGGAGATCCGCCGGCTGCACCGCATCGTGCGGCTGGCCCAGCCGGCCACCTCGATGGTCTACCCCGTCATCGAGCTGACGACGCTCTGGAACGTGCACGTGCTCAGCATGCTGGAGCGGTGGCAGGCGCAGGCCAGCCCGAGCGTGCGTGGCTGGCTCGAAGCGCTCGGGGAGGCCGAAGCCCTGGCGGCGCTGGCCCGCCTCCAGCACGACAACCCGACCTGGACGCTGCCGAAGCTCGATCCGTCCGCCACCACGTATGAGGCGGCGCAGCTCGGGCATCCGCTGTTGCCCGGCCAGCACCGCGTGTCCAACGACCTCACTCTCGGGCCGCCAGGGACGTTCCTGCTGGTGACCGGCTCCAACATGTCCGGCAAGAGCACCCTCTTGCGAGCGGCCGGCGTCAACGCCGTGCTGGCCCAGGCCGGCGGCCCGGTCTGCGCGACGGCCCTCCGGATGCCGCCGCTGGAGATCTGGACGGCCATGCGGATCTCAGACTCGCTGGAGCGGGGCGTCTCGTTCTTCATGGCCGAGCTGGAACGGCTGCGGGACGTTGTGGAGGCGGCGCGGGCGGCCGGGCCAGTCTACAGCGCCGATGGCCAGCTTGCTGCGCCGCGCATCCTCTACCTGCTGGACGAGATCCTCCAGGGAACCAACACCGCCGAGCGGCAGATCGCGGCCCGGCGGGTGATCCGGCTGCTGCTGCGCTGTCAGGCGGTCGGGGCCGTCTCGACCCACGATCTGACCCTGGCCGATGCGCCAGACCTCGCAGCGGCCGCCCAGGCGATCCACCTGACCGAGATCGTGGTGGACGGCCCGGAGGGCGCGCGGATGACCTTCGACTATCAGGTGCGTGAGGGCATCGCCCGCTCAACGAACGCCCTGCGGCTGCTCGACATGGTCGGCCTGACCGAGCCGGAGCAGACGCCGCCACCGGCCTGATGCAGATCCTCGCCTGATGCAGACGATCACCTGATGCAGACCCTCGCCTCGTTCCGCTCGTTCGGCCGCCCGATTCAGGTCTGCCTGCTCAACCTGCTGCTGACGAACGTCGGCTTCTACATGATCGTCCCGTTCATGGCCGGCTACCTGGCCGGCGACCTCGGGATGGAGCTGTGGCTCGTCGGGCTGATCCTGGGCGTGCGAACGCTCAGCCAGCAGGGGCTGTCGCTGGTGGGCGGCTCGCTGGCGGACTGGGTCGGCTACAAGCCGGCGATTGTCGTCGGGTGCCTGTTGCGGGTCGTGTCGTTCGCGATGTTGGGGCTGGTCGATTCGGCGGCCGGGCTGATCGTGGCGACGGCGTTGATCGGCCTCGGCGGGGCGTTGTTCATGCCGGCGGTGCGGGGCTACCTCGCGCACGGGGCCGGGCCGCGCCGGGTCCAGGCGAACGCCCTGCTGGAGATGACCCAGCACGTCGGCTCGCTGGTGGGGCCGCTGATCGGGTCGTTGCTGATCGCGGTGGATTTCCGCCTGATCAGCTTCGGCGCGGCGGCGATCTTCGTGGCGGTCGGGCTGCTGCAGTTCCGCTACCTGCCGGACGGCGAGGCGATGCCCACTCCCACCCGCCAGCCGATCCTGCAGAGCTGGGGCGTGCCACTGCGGAACCGGCCGTTCGTGCTGTTCTGCCTGAGTCTGCTCGGGCTGTTCTTCCTCTACAACCAGGTGTACCTGGGGTTGCCACTGGAGATCCGCCGGGTGACGCAGTCAGACGGCGGCGTCGGGCTGCTGTTCACGATGCTGGCGATCATCGGGATCGTCGGGCAGGTGCCGGTGGTGCAGTGGGCCGAACGGCGACTCAAGCCGCCGCGCGCTATCGGGCTGGGGGTGGTGCTGATGGCGGTGGCGTTCGTGCCGCTGCTGCTGGCGGCAGACCTCACGCCAGTCCGCGCGGAGACCGTGCAGGCCGGGCTGGCTTCAGTCGGGCTGGCCGGCACGCTCGACGGCGGCCCAGTTGGCCCAGTTGGCCCAGTTGGCCCGGGCGCCCTGGCCGTCTGGCTGGCCTACGGCCTCAGCCTGCTGCCGCTGGCGCTCTGCTGCCTGCTGCTCTCGCTCGGGCAGATGCTGGCGGTGCCGTTCGTCTCGGGGGTGATCCCCGCGCTGGCCGGCAACCGGCTCCTGGCGACGTACTTCGGGATGTATGCGCTGGTGCAGGGGGTGGGTGCGGCGCTCGGCAATCTGGCCGGCGGGGCGGCGCTCGGCGTGGCCGCGACGTCTGGCTGGGCTGGCCTGCCCTGGGCGCTGATGGTGCTGGTGGGGCTGCTCTGCGCGGCGAGCCTGACGGCCATCGAGCGGGCCGGCTGGCTCCAGCCGGCCCAGCCGCGGCCTGTTGGATCGGCCACGCCGACGATGCCGGCCGGGGCCGCGCCTCGCCACACGTGACCCTCGGTACCGGGCAGCTCTCGAGTACTCTGGCGACACGATCGTGCAACGACCACGCTCGGAAGTGGATTGCACAACGCAAGTTGTGCAGCGTCTATATGTGCCACACAGCTTGACGTGCACAACCGGCGAGGACTGTGCTGACGGTAGACGCTTGCACACTCGTTTCTGGAATCGATCATGGCCCACGGATCTGCGCTCCAACTCGCTCCCTGGCAGGTACTTCGCGGCCTGATCGACGATCTCGGAATGGAAGATCGGGATCTGCGCATCATCTTCGACGTGGAGCAGCGCAGCATCGAGAAGTGGCTCTCCGGCGAGACGTTCACGTCATACGATGGCGCGCGCCTCTGGCTGCGAGCGCCGAGTCGCTATCTGGCTGGGCTGACCCCGCTACAGGTCTTGCGAGCAGGCGACACTGAACATGCCACGGGCGTCGAGCGCGTCGAGGAGACGCTCGAAGCGCTCGACTCCGGTGCGTTCCTCTAGCCGTGTGGCGAACGCCGCGGTTGAAGGCGGCTCGCCGTTGACCAGCAGCGCTGGCTGGCGAACCCTGAGTCGATAGCCTCGATGAGCGCTACGACGCGGTCGATCCGCCCGGCGCGCACGGCGTCCATGGGCGCCATGTCGCCCAGGTGGCGTGTCGACTCACGCATCCACGCCCGCGCGGCATCCCAGGAGACGAACAGCTCATTGAGCCGCTCGTCAAGGTCGGCGAGCGCTTCGAGCCGCGCCTGCACGTCCCACGCGCATCGCCGTGGGCGCCCCGGCGCGCTATCATGCCGCGCCTGAGGATCGCGGAGGAGCCGCTGTGAGTCTGTCGTCGCGTTGGGCGCTGCTGCACGGCGCGCCAGAGCCGCCACCCGACCGGATCCCGTTGCGGGCCGGGCCGCTCAGCATGATCCTTGAGGGTGGCGACCTGCGCTACGTCCGCTACGGCGACGTCGAGGTGCTGCGCCGCGTCTACGTCGCCGTCCGCGACCGCAACTGGCGCACGCCGCCGATGACCGTCTCGGATCTGCAGGTGCAGCAGACCGAGCGCGCGTTCACCGTCGCCTACGTCGGGCAGTTCCGCGAACGGGAGATCGACTTTCTGGCGCGGGTCCGCATCCTCGGCTCGGAGGATGGGACGGTCCGCTTCGAGCTGGATGGCGAGGCACAGGCGGCCTTCCAGCGGAACCGGATCGGCATCTGCGTGCTGCACCCCATCGAGTCGTGCGCGGGCCGGCCGTTCCAGGCTCGCAAGGTCGATGGGCGCACGGAGATGAGCGCGTTCCCGAAGGAGATCTCGGCGCACCAGCCCGTCAAGGATCTCGGGCGGATCAGCCACGAGATCCTGCCGGGGCTGACGGCCAACGTCCAGTTCGAGGGCGACACCTTCGAGATGGAGGATCAGCGCAACTGGACGGACGCCTCCTACAAGATCTACGGGACGCCGCTGCGCCTGCCGTTCCCCGTCCAGCTCCAGGCCGGCGATGGGGTCCAGCAGGCCGTGACCCTCTCCCTGGCGACGACGGCCTTCATGCCGCCGCGGGGAGTGTGGCCGCCGGACCTGGGCTTCACGGTGACGGACGAGGTCGCCGGGCCGTTGCCGGCCATCGGGCTGATCGCCACCGTTGCCGACGATGCCGCCGCGATGTCGCCGGTCGAGCGGGACCGGCTGCGGGCGCTGAACCTCGCGTACCTGCGCGTGGACGTGAACCCGAGCGACATCGAGCACTCGTCGCACCTGCGGCGCGCGGCAGCCGACGCCGACGTGCTGGGTGTGCCGTTGGAGATCGCGCTGCACCTGAAGCTGGATGCCGACGGCGAGTTCGCGACGCTCGAACGGCTGCTGCGGATGGTCCGTCCGAACGTCTGCCGCTGGCTCGTGTTCGACCGGACGGCCTCGGCGGTGACGGACAGCGACGAGGGCCGGGCGCTGCTCCAGCGTGCGCGACGTGTGCTCGGCGCGCTGGCCGCCGACGTGCCCATCGTCTCGGGCACGAACGCCAACTTCACCGAGCTGAATCGCGGACGGCCGCCGCTCGACTTGCTGGACGGCGTCACCTACGCGATGACGCCCCAGGTCCACGCCTTTGACGACACCTCGGCGATCGAGACGCTGGTGGCGCAGGGCTGGACCGTCGAGAGCGCCCGCCGCTTCGTCGGGGAGCAGCCGCTCCACGCCGGACCGGTGACGCTGCGCCAGCGCTTCAATGCCGTGGCGACGGCCCCGGAGCTGGACCCGCTGCCCGGCGAGCGCAACTCCCGCATCGATCCCCGACAGGCGTCGCTGATGGGGGCGGCCTGGACGGTCGGCAGCCTCGCGGCGCTGGCCCCGAGCGGCGTCCGCACGATCACCTACTACGAGACGCTGGGCTGGCGGGGCGTGCTGGAGCGGGCGACCGGCGCGCCGGACCCGGTCCGTTTCCCCTCGCTGGCGGGCGGCGTCTACCCGCTCTATCACGTGCTGGCGGATGTCGGGGAACTGGCCGGCGGCGAGGCGCTGCGCTGCCAGACGACGGATGCCCTGCGCGTGATGGGGCTGGCGATCCGGCGCGGCGCGCAGACCCGCGTCTTGCTGGCGAACCTGACCCCCGAGCGGCTGCGCATCCCCGTCAGCGGCCTTTCAGGAGAGTGGCTGGCTCGCCGCCTGGACGAGCACACGGCCCGCCGTGCCCTGGCCGAACCAGAGCGCTTCCGTGCCGAAGAGGGCGTCCGCAGGGCCGTGCGCAACGGCCGGCTGGAGGTCGAATTGCTGCCGTACGCCGTCGCGCGGCTCGACCGAGCCTGACCCGATCTGGGGCGCGTCTGAGACCGGCCGTCCCCATGCCAGACGGGTAAACCGTTTGAGCGGTAGGTATACTGTCTTGTTGCTGGTGGTGTCGGCCCTCGACACTGCACCGTCGTATCGCACTGCGCACTCGGTATTCGCGCACGGAGGGGGGCCCAAGGACGGCTGAGTTACTTGCTGCTTCGACGACCCGGGGACACGTGGCATCCGTATCGGCAACCGCGCCGCTGGCCGCTTCACTCACCGCCGCACCAGTTGCGGCCCCTGCACCGACGACGACGTCTCGCTTCGCCATGTTTCAGCGTGGCGGCAAGTTCGGGGCGCTCTCGTACCGAGACTACCGTCTCGCCTTCTTCGGTCAGGCCATCTCAGCCATCGGAAGCTGGATGCAGATGGTCACCCTCGGGTGGCTGGTCTACGATCTGACCGGATCGTCCTTTTATCTCGGCCTTGTCGGGCTGGCCCGCGCGATCCCCGGACTGGTCTTTACGCTGGTGGGCGGGGCCGCCGCCGACCGCTACAATCGCCGGGTGATCGTCGCCACGGCCAACGCCGTCGTGACGCTGTGCACGTTCATCCTCGGCGTGCTCTGCATCACCGGCACGATTCATGTCTGGCACATCATCGCCATCGCGTTTATCACGGGCGTGGCCTTCGCCTTCGAAGTGCCGAGCCGCCAGGCCCTGATCTCCTCGATTGTCGATCCGAAGGACGTGGTTGGCGCGCTCAGCATGATGGCCGTCGCGTTCAACACGGCCCAGGTCATCGGGCCGGCCATCGCGGCGCTGCTGATCGAGTGGATCAGCGAGGGGCCAGTCTTCCTGCTGAACGCCGTCGCCTACTCATCAGTCGTGCTGGCGGCCATCGCGATGCGCGTCCCTGGCCGTGGCCCGTCACGCGGGAACGGCAGCATCCTCGGGAATGTGCTGGACGGCCTGCGCTACATCCGCCGCACGCCTGAGCTGTGCTGGCTGGTGCTCTCGATGGCGCTGCTGAGCCTGCTGGCGCGCCCGTTCGGCCAGTTGATGCCGGCCTTCGCGCGGGACATCCTGGACGTCGGCGCGGCGGGCCTCGGGGCGCTCAACTCGGCGACCGGCGCAGGCGCGCTGATCGGTGCGCTGGCGGCGGCTTCGCTCGGCTCGTATCGCGGGCGCGGCTTCGCGCTGCTGGTGAGCGCGGGCCTCTATGGCGCGCTGCTGATCGTCTTCGGGATGTCCACCAGTTTCACCCTGTCGCTGGTCATCGCCGCACTCGTCGGGGTGGTGGCGGCGTTCTCGGGTATCAACACCAACACGATGCTGCAGGCGCACGCCGACCCGCGCATGCGCGGGCGCGTCATCAGCCTGCATGGGCTGACGATGATGGGCGTGGTGCCGCTGGGCGTGATGCTCGAAGGCGGGCTTGGCAGCGTGTTCGGGGTGCCGCTGGTGATGATCGTGGCCGGCATCGTGTCGGTCGCGGTGGTGGCGTACACCATCGTGGCCGCGCCGCAGGTCCGAGAGCTGGCGTAACCGAGGATCGCAGATCGCAGATCGTGGTGCTGGGGGGAGGAGGGATACGCCTCGCCCCAGGTCCACGGCCTGGCGCTGCCGCTGGTCCGCTGGCCTGAGGCGCAGATAATCGCGTGGTATCCTGGCCTGCGCGTGGGGTGCTGGCAGGATGAGCGGTCTCTGTGGGTGGGTCGGAGCGGCCGATTCGGCTGCGCTCGACGCCATGCTCGGGGCCATCGCGTACCGTGGCGACCGCACGGACCGGGAGGTCAGCCCGCAGGCCGCGCTCGGGTACCGCTGGTGGGGAGGCCGGCCGGGCAAGTCTCCGAGCCTCTTCCGCGAGGGGCCGCATCTGGCGGCCTGCGCGGGCACGCTGGCGCCGTCAGTCCCGTTTCCGGCCGCCGAGCTGCCCACGCTCCTGGCGGATGGCCCCGAGGGTGAGGCCCGGCGGCAGTCCGTGGACGGGGCGTTCGCAGGCGCCTGGTGGGACGCTGACCGCGCGCGCCTGACACTGGTGCGCGATCCGTTCGGTGTGCGCTCGCTGTACTACGTCGAGCATCGGGGTGCGTTCTACTTCGCCTCCGAGCTGAAGCAACTGCTCCAGATCCCGGGCCTGCCGATTGAGCTGGACCCTTCGGCCGTCCACAAGTACCTGACCTTCTCGTTCGTGCCGGGCGAGGACGTGCCGATCCGGGGCATCCGCCGGCTGCTGCCCGGACACGTCGGTGTCTGGGAGCGGGGGCAGTTTATCAGCCGGCCCTACGTCCACCTCCGCGAGCAGATCGAGCCGTCTCTGGAGGAGCAGCCGGCGGCGGTACGGCGGGTCCGGGACCGGCTCCAGCAGGCCGTTGCGCGCCGCCTCAACGGCGAGCGCGAGGTCGGGCTGTACCTCTCGGGCGGGCTGGACTCGTCAGGGGTGGCCGTCTGGCTCAAGCAGGCCGGCGTCGGCGTGCAGGCGTTCAGCCTGGACTTTGGCGAGCGGAGCGTCGAGCGCGAGCAGGCGCAGACGGTCGCGGATCACCTGGGCATCCCGCTGACCTTCGTGCCGGTCCAGGGGGCAGATGTCGAAGCGGCGTTCTGGGATCTCGTCTGGAAGCTCGATCTGCCGTTCGGCGACCCTGTCACCGGGCCGCAATACCTGCTCGGGCAGGCGGCGCGGAGCGCGGGCCTCTCGGCGGTGTTCAACGGCGAGGGCGGCGACCAGTTGTTCGGCGGCTGGACGAACAAGCCGATGATCGCCGCCGAGCTGTACGCCGATCTGTTCGGCGCAGACTCGCGGGAGGAACGGTACCTGGAGTCGTACCACCGCTTCTACGGTCGCGAGGACGACCTGTACACCCCGGCCTTCGCGGCCAGCGTTGGCGGGCCGGGCCAGCGTCGGGCGCTGCTCGCGCCGTACCTGAGCGGCGGGGCCGCCTCGACGTTCTTGCACCGCATCCGGCTGGCCGACCTGGCCTTGAAAGGCTCGCAGAGCATCCTGCCCAGGGCCGAGCGGCTGACGAACGCCTGGGCGCTCGATCTGCGCGCGCCGCTGTTCGACCGGGCGCTCACCGAGATGGCGTTCTCGCTGCCGCCGTCCTTGAAGCTGCGTGGCGCGTCCGACAAGCACATCCTGAAGCTGATCCTCCAGAATCAGCTGCCGAAGGAGATCGTCTGGCGGCGCAAGTACGGCATGAGCGTGCCGATCACCGACTGGGTGCTGGGGCCGCTGGCCGGGCTGGTCGCGGAGCTGGTGGGCGCGGGGGCGCTGGCGCGGCGCGGGCTGTTCCGCGACGAGTACGTGGGGCGGCTGCGGCGCGGTGAGCCAGAGCCGGGCGAGACGCGCCGGCGGCGGATCGGCGAGCGGCTCTGGACGCTGGTGATGCTGGAAGGGTGGCTGCGGGTGTTCGTGGACGGGCGCGGCCGGCCGCCCGGTGGAAGCGTGCCGCCCGGTGGCAGTATGCCGTCCGCCGGCAGCCCCGGGGCGGGCTGACCGATGAGGTGCGTCCGCTGCGGGCACGACAGCAAGAAGAAGGACCGCTCGAACAAGGCCTGCCCGGCCTGCAAGGGCCGGTTCGCCTTCGAGCCGCAGGATGGGGCGAAGCTGACCGATCTGGCGTTCTTGCACGCCATCGAGCGGGTGTCCGGGCAGGGCAAGGTCCGCTGGACAGCCGACCACCTCTACTACGAGGTCTGCCGGCGGCTCCGGCCCCGCGCGCTCCGCATGCCGACCCCCGGCGAGTGGATCGGCGTCGGGGTGCTGGTCGTCATCCTGGGGGTCGTGTTCGCCTTCTCGCGCTGGGCCGGGCTGTTCATCCTGGTGGTGGCGGGCCTGGGGGCGCTCGGCTCAGGCGTCAGGTGGCTGCGTGGACGCCGTCGCCTGACGCCGCCGCTCACCCGCGAGCAGTTCGCACCGATGCTGCACACCTGGGTGCAGGCGCACGGCACGCCGCCCGGCCTGATCGAGCGGCCGGCCCTGCCGTCGCCATCGCGGCCCCGCCGTCAGCTCGAAGCGGACATCGGCGACTACTCGTTCGACCGCGCCGTGATCTGCGACCGCCCGGAGACGGTGGATCTGCTGCTCGCCAACAACTTCCACTTCGAGAACAACTGCGCCATCCTGACGGCGGACGGCTACCCGCCCGCGCCCTTCGAGACCGTCCGTGCCATGCTCAAGCGGAACCCGAAGCTGCGCGTCTTCGCGCTGCACGACGCCACGGTCGATGGGTGCCAACTGGCGCACCGGCTCAGCAACGATCCATCCTGGTTTCTCGGGCAGGCGCCGGTGGTGGACGTGGGGCTGCGGCCCGGGCAGGCCGGGCCGTTCCGGGGGGTCTGGCTGGCGACGCCCCAGGCGGCGGTGCTGACTCAGGAGGGCATCAGCGAGCGCGAGGCCGAGTGGCTGCGCCAGTACAGCCTGGAGCTGGCAGCCATCCGGCCGGACCAGGTGCTCAAGCGGCTGTTCCGCGCGATGAACCGGCAGCCTGACGAGGATGACGATGATGAGGGCGGCGGCTCCATCGTCCTGGACGAAGACGACATGCAGGAAGGCATCGTGATCGAGGACGAGGAGTCGTTCGGCTCGGATGCCGACGCGGACGACGGCGGCGCGGACTCGTTCGGATGATGTCGGCGAAGCCGATAGCTGCGCCGCGCAGCGGGTTGGGGGGTGACGTTGGCCTTCCGGTCCGCCGTCGGCCGGTCGGGCGGATCGGCGGGGTGGTGCGCGCCGATGGGCGGCTGGGGCACGACGATCCGGCAGTGCTGAGACGGATGCGGGCGGCGCTCGGGTCGGGCGCGCAGCTTCTGCCGGGCGCACACATCCTTGGGGAGGCGCGGCGTGCCGACGCCAACGGGCTGACGGCGGCGCTCGTCGCGGACTGGGACAGCTGCTGGCAGGACGGTCAGCCGCTCACCTCGCTCGACGACTGGCGTCCACACCTTGCGCCGGAGCGGCTGGCCGCTGTCGAGGGCGCGTATGTCCTGGCCTGGATGGACGAGCATGGCACCCTGACCCTCGCGCGAGACCCGGTGGGCGAGCGGACCCTGTTCTACGCCGCGACGCCTGACGGGCTGGTCTTCGCCTCGACGCTGGCGGCTGTGCTGGCGAGCGGGCTGGTTCCAGGGGCGGTCAACCCCGTGGCGGTGGCCCGCTACCTCTCGTATGCGTACGTCCCCGGGCGGGAGACGCTGGCGCTGGGCGTGTGCGAGCTGCTGCCCGGGGAGTGCCTGCGCTACCGGGCTGGCACGCCGCGGCGCGGCCGGTTCTGGGGGCTGCCGGCCGGCCTGCCGCCTGCCGGGCTCCTGGCCGATCCTGCGCCCATGGCCGAGCGGCTCCGGGCGGCGCTGGAAACGGCTGTCCGGCGTCGGTTGCCGCCGCCCGGCGAGCCGGTCGGGGCGTCCCTCTCGGGTGGGCTCGACTCCAGCCTCGTGGTGGCGCTCGCCAGTCGCCAGCACGACCGTCCCGTGCGGACCTACTCCGTCTCGTTCGGGGAAGGGTACGCCAACGAGTTGCCGTTCAGCTCGCTGGTGGCGGCCCACTGCCAGACCGAGCACCAGATCGTGGAGCTGTCGCCGGACACGGTGCTGCGCCACCTCGACGAGACCATCGGGCTGCTCAGCGAGCCGATTGGCGATCCGCTGACGGTGCCGAACGCGCTGCTGTTCCGGCGGGCGGCCGAGGACGCGGGCGTCATCCTCAACGGCGAGGGCGGCGATCCGTGCTTTGGCGGCCCGAAGAACCTGCCGATGGTGCTGGCCGAGCTGTTCGGGGACGGCGCCTCCGGTGGCGCGGACGACCCGCTCGCCCGCGAGCGCAGCTACCTGCGGGCGCACGGCAAATGCTACGACGACCTGGACGCCATGCTCGCGCCGGATGTCGCGCAGCATCTCCGCGTGTTGCCGTTGGAACGCGAGCTGACGCCGCTCCTGACCGACGCCCGCTGGCCGACCTTCGTGGCCCGGCTGATGGCGATCAACATCACGTTCAAAGGCGCGCACCACATCCTGCCGAAGGTCGATCATCTCAGTGCGCCGTTCGGCATCGTGCCGCGCGCGCCGCTGTTCGACCGCGCAGTGGTGGAGCTGGCGGCCAGCCTGCCGCCGCAACTGCGGCTGCGCGGGGCCGTCGAGAAGTGGATCCTCAAGCAGGCCGTCCGCGACCTCTTGCCGCCGAGCATCGTGGAGCGGCCGAAGAGCGGCATGCTGGTGCCCGTGGAGGCGTGGTTCCGGGGGCCGCTGCTGCCGGCCGCCCGCGCGCGGCTGCTGGACGGGCTGCGCCCGTACCGGCTGTTCGAGGAACGGTATCTCGACGCGCTGCTGGCAGGGAAGCTCGGCGGGGTTCGGCCACGCATCGGCGCGAAAATCTGGCTGCTGGTGACGCTCGAAGCGTGGCTTCGCAGGGTGCTGGCACGTAGCTTGCCTTAGCGTACTGGAGCACCAGTGTCCCAGAAAGGCGACGGTCCGCGAAGCGACGAGGCCCGGCCGGCGCGCAAGGAGTATGACGCTATGTCCAGCGCTGAACTGGTCCGCAAAGTCTTGCTTGACGAGTATCGCGAGCTGTCGATCGAAGACCTGGCTGACGGCGGGGCCGTCGTGCGCGACGCCGGCGCTGGCGGGAGCGCCGGCATGACCGGGTTTCCCGTGAGCGATACCCTCTACCGGTGCGCCGACTTGCTGGCAAGCTCCGGCTTCGCCGTGGCGTTGGTCCGCGACGACCGGGGGGTGTATCTGAACGCGCACTGACCAGCGCGGCCCCTGGGCACAGCGCCGCCCCGACGCATCTCTGGTGATGCGCCGGGGCGGTTGTGCGTTCTCGCCCGTGGCTGGGCCAGGCGAACGCCCCAGGCTCTCCCACGTACGGGGAGCGGCAGCGCATAATTCAGGCAGCAGCCAGCACCGAGAGAGAAGACCGTGTTCGACCGACAGGCGTACATCGAGAACCTGCTCGACTACTATCAGAATCCCCGCAACAAGGGGCGCATTGATGACGCCACGGTCTCGGTGAGTGGCGGCAACCCCGGCTGCGGCGACGTGGTCACCATGTATGTCACCGTCAAGGATGGCATCGCGACGCAGGTGCGCTTTGAGGGGCAGGGCTGCACCATCAGCCAGGCAGGGGCCTCGATGGTGGCTGAGAAGTACGAAGGCCAGCCGCTCGACGAGATCGAGGCGTCGAGCACGGATGATATGATCGACGAGATGGGGCGCGAGGTCGTGATCAGCCGTGTCCGCTGCGCCTCGGTGGGCATTGGCACGCTCAAGGGGGCGATTCAGCAGTACCGCAAGGATCAGATCCTCAAGGAGCTTGAGGACGAGAAGGCGTAGACCGTCCCGGGTGTAGAGACCGTCCCGACCATGCACGGCCACGACAGTTGTTGGCCACTGTACTGTTCGGGGCAAGTATCAGCGCCCGCGCAACGCCGCGCAGTTGGCGGCTGCAACGTAAGTGGAATGGGTCTGTAGCGCCGGTCACGGGGGTGGCGGGCGTACTATCGAGGTGAGATGCCCTCTGTCGTCGAGACGTGGGCTGGAGTGTGGCCCGGTGATGGCGATCTCCCCGCAGCATGACCTGCCTGCCGATGCGTGAGCGGCGTATCCTGAATGACACACTGAGCCGAGGTGCGGCGCCCGGTGCGTGGCTGTCGCAGCAGGGTGTCTGGGTACGGTTGCTGCTGGCCCTGGCGCTCCTCTCCGTCGTGCTGCCCTCGACCAACGTGTTCTCGCAGGTGGGGCCGGGCGCCAGCCTGACGGTGGTGCGCGGATCGGTGTCGGTGACGCGGCCGGATGGTACGGCCATCTACCCGGCCGGCACGGGCCTGACGCTGGCGCTTGGCGACGTCGTCGGTACGCTGGAGCGGACGCGGGCCATCGTCACGTTCTTCTCGGGGAGCGAGGTCGAGCTGGGGTCGAACACGACGATTGTGATTCGTCGGCTGGACCGCGACCTGCTCGACTCGGCCAATGTGACCGTCGAGCATCTGACGGGCATGTCCGTCATCCGGATCAATAACGGTCAGCCGGTGCGGGTGTTGTCCGACGACACGGTGGCGGTGGTCTACCGAGGTGAGGCCGGCCACGGCGTCGATCCGACCACGAACAACATCACGGTGGCGTGCGTCGATGGCGGCAGCAAGTGCTCGCCGAGCGGCGTAGCCTTCCCGGCGGAGACGGCCTTCCTGCCTGGCGCGGTGGCGCGGGTCATCACGGGCCGGGGCGACCGCATCGACTTCCGTGGTGCGCCGGGATCGTCGGTCTGGGACATTCTCGCGGAGGGCGGCGGGCTCGGTCAGTCTGAGGGCACGAGCACCACCCGGATCAAGTCCGGGCGGAACCAGGGCGACGACGACGAGGCGCAGAAGCCGCAGGGCACTCCCACGCCGACGTCGGCCCCAGCCACGCCGACCCCACCAGCGGGGACGCCTGGGCCGGCCTGCAACACGGCGGTTGCCACTGGCGGCACGAACTTGACGACGGTTCACAACCTTGGGCGCTCCAGCGGCACGTTGCACATCGACTGGGACTCGTTCCCGGCCGCGGACCAGTACCAGATCTTCTACGAGGGCGTCGAGATCCTGAATACGGGCCTCGTCTCCAACAGCGGCAGCGCCAACGTGCCGTTCGCGGGAACCTCGACGTTCATCCAGGTCACGGTGACAACTGGCCCGGGCAGCAACCAGTGGACGTACACCATCGCCTGCCTGCCCTGACAGGTGGGTCGTGAATCGAGGGTCGTGGGGCGTCGACCGAGGGCCATGGCGTGGCGTCAGTCGGCAGCCGCTGAACGGGTGCGCGCGTCGCTGACGCCTGAGCGCTGACGGCCGACGCCGCGTCCGCCCTGTGACGGGACTGGAAGTTGCTGGTGCATGCCCAGAACAGGTGTGCGGCGTAGAATCGGAGACGGGTAGGGAGACCAGCGGGTGAAGAGACCCGCGCAGGTAGCCCGTCAGCGCGGGCAGCCAGACCAGCAACAGGGAGCCGACGGGTGGTCCAGGACGAAGCGGCGGTCCAGCAGCGCGTCGAAACGCTGCGGCAGACGATCAACTACCACAACCATCGCTATCACGTCCTGGACGACCCGGAGATCTCCGACGGCGAGTACGACCTGCTGATGCGCGAGCTGCGGGCGCTCGAAGAGGAGCACCCGGAGCTGCAGTCGCCAGACTCGCCGACGCAGCGGGTCGGCGGCGCGCCTTCCAGTGAGTTCGGCGTCGTGGAGCACGCGGTCCCGATGCTCAGCCTCGCCAACGCCTTCGACGAGGCGTCCCTGCGGGCCTGGCATCAGCGAGCCAGCCGGCTGCTCGGGCGCGAGGTGACCGGCTTCGTGCTGGAGCCGAAAATCGACGGGCTGGCCGTCGCGCTGATCTACCGCGACGGGCGGCTGACCATCGGCGCGACGCGCGGCGACGGCCTGCGCGGCGACGACATCACGCCGAACATCCGCACGATCCGCAGCGTCCCGCTGACCCTCGCCGACAGCCCGCCGGAGCTGATCGAGGTGCGGGGCGAGGTCTATCTGACCCGGGCCGCCTTCGAGCGGATCAACGACGAGCGGGCGGCGGCCGGCCAGCCGCTGTTTATGAACCCCCGCAACTGCGCGGCCGGCTCGTTGCGCCAGTTGGACTCGCGGATCACGGCGACGCGCCCGCTGGACGTGTTCGTCTACGCCCTCGGCCAGATCTCCGAGAACGAGCCGCGCCACCATTGGGAAGCGCTCCAGCGCTTCCGCGAGCTGGGCTTCCGGACCAACCCGAACAACGCCCGCGTCGAGACCATCGACGAGCTGGTGGAGCAGATCGCGGCCTGGGAGCACCGCCGCGAGTCGCTGCCGTATGAGATCGACGGCGTGGTGGTGAAGATCGACGAGCTGGACGTGCAGCGTGAGCTGGGGGCTGTGGGGCGGGAGCCGCGCTGGGCCATCGCCTTCAAGTTCCCGCCGACGCAGGCGACCACCGTCCTGGAAGGCATCGAGGTCAACATCGGGCGGACGGGCGCCGTCAACCCGTACGCCGTGCTGACGCCCGTCAAGATCGCCGGGGTCACCATCAAGCGCGCGACCTTGCACAACGAGGATGATATCCGTCGCAAAGATATCCGGATCGGCGATACGGTTGTCGTCCACCGGGCCGGCGAGGTGATCCCCCAGGTCATCGGGCCGGTCCTCTCGAAGCGGCCGGCCGAGGCGCAGCCGTACTCGATTCCGGCCGTCTGCCCGGAGTGCGGCTCGCCGGTGGTGCGCCCTGAGGGCGAGGCGATGTCCTACTGCGGCGGCGGGATCGTGGTGTGCCCAGCGCAGCGCTGGCAGTGGCTCCAGTTGTACGTTGCGCGGGGGGCCATGGACATCGACCGGGTGGGCGAGAAGCTGCTGCTGACGCTGATGCAGCAGGGGCTGGTCAACGA
This sequence comes from Chloroflexota bacterium, assembly GCA_020850535.1. NCBI lineage: Bacteria > Bacillati > Chloroflexota > Chloroflexota bacterium. The sequence goes on along the minus strand of JADZEM010000123.1, from coordinate 134,394 downwards.
TCCGGCCGACCTCTACACGCTGACGAAGGAGCAGCTTGTCGGGCTGGAGCGGATGGCCGACAAGAGTGCCCAGAACGTCCTCACCTCGATCGAGGCGAGCAAGCAGCGGTCACTGGCGCGCCTGATCTGGGGGCTGAACGTCCGCCACGTCGGGGAGAAGGCCGGGCAGCTTCTGGCGGACCACTTCGGCTCGCTCGACGCGCTGATGGCGGCCAGCGAGGCAGACGTCAGCCAGATCGAGGGGATCGGCCCGACCATCGCCCAGAGCGTGGTGGCGTACTTCGCCAACCCGCAGTACCGTGAGGTCATCGAGAAGCTCACGGCGGCCGGCGTGCGCGTCATGGACGAGCCGAAGTCGGCGGCAGGCCTCGTGGAGGGGCCGCTCTCGGGGAAGAGCTTCGTGGTGACGGGGCGGCTTCAGCGGGCGACGCGCACGCAGATCGAGGGGCAGATCAAGGCGTTGGGCGGCGTGGTGCAGGACAGCGTCACCAAGAAGACCGACTACCTCGTCGTCGGGGAGGACGCCGGCTCGAAGCTGGCGAAGGCCCAGAAACTGGGTACGCGCATCCTGGACGAGGATCTCTTCGAGCGGCTGGCGGCGGGCGAGGCGCTGCCGGAGCCGGAGCCAGCCCCGGAGCCGGAGAAGCCGGCCAGGAAGCCGCGCGCGAAGAAGGGTGCGAAGGCCGCCGAGTCTGAGGAGGCTGCTGCGGACGCATCAGCGGAGGAGTCCGCGCAGCCAGCGTTGCCACTGACCTCCGCCTGACCGCCGTTGTCTACGAATCCTGAGCGTTGAGGGCAGCGAGCAGATCCTGCGTGAGCGCAGCACACGATGCGGCCACGGTTTCTGGATCGTCGCCAGGTCCAATGATGCTTGCGGCCAAGCTGGACCCACGTGATGAGGCGGTGCTGAAGAGCAACTCGAGGTAGGCCATTGCTTCAGCGGTACTGGAGGCGCTCAGCTCAGGTTCGCGGAGTCGTCGGAGCGCTGTGGCAAGATCATGTGTGGAAACGGCTGTAAGCAGACGGTAGATATCAAGCGCATCCTTCGGGCGCTGTTGACGAGCATCATCGAGACGTTCTGCGAGCTTGTGCAACTTCGCAACAAGCAAGGCTGCTGGCCCAGCAACGTTGACAGAGAGTTGACGTTTGTCGGCTGGATCAAGCGCAGCAAGTACCATCTCCTGATGGTCGGCGAGTGCTGCTTCCAGCCCTTTCGCCCTTCTGGCACTTCTGTTCCCATGCGGTTCAAGATGCGCGCTTCGGGAGCCGGGGCCGGCGAGTGCTTCGAGCAATACCCGCCGGGCGATCGCATAGAGCGGGTCAGGAGCGCCAGGCATCGTCATGTAGCGCCATCCAGTCGAGCAGGGCTTCCGCCTCGTCCCGTGAGCGACCGGGACCATTCCAGAGATCGGCTGCGACTTGTGAGGGTGCAGCATACTGGATGTCGTCGACGATTCGCATTCGATCAAAAACAACGGGATTGAATGGCTCCGCCAGGACGATATTCGCGCCGCGCTCAGCAGGGCGCAACGCGAGCACCTCAGCCGCCACATCAGGTCGCTCCACGTAGATGCTCAACAGACGCGGTGCAGCAACCGGTGCTATCACGCATGCCGCCATGGAGCCGGTGACGGCGTACCGCTGATCAGCCTGGCGCAGCTTCGCCAGCAGAGCGTTGAGGCCACGCGGTTCCAGGTATGTCGTAACGGTGTTGCCCTTCGTGAAGCTGTAGTCCTGGACCCATCGCTGGATCAAGTCTGCCCACTGCACATCCGTGACGGCCCCACCAGGAGCACGGATGATGAGCGCCTCGCGGTCGAGCAGGCCTAGCACCCGTGAAACGGACGCGATGGGCGTACGTGAGCGCTCTGCAAGTTCCTGAACACCGTATGGCGGGCGAAAATCGCAGAGTGCGCGGACAACACGTCCAGCAACAGCGCCCCGGAGTGTTCGGAGTGGCTCGTCACGCGGGGCCGACGTTGGATCATTCGCCGGTCCAGGTTCTCGAATAAAGAGCGCAGGATCTCTCAGCGAGATCTGTATGCCTCCAGCCATCGTCGTCTGTCCGACACCGAAGTCAGCGAGTAACGCTCGCGTACGTGGCGAGAGGTATGGCGCGACGACAATCGGCTGTTCCGTCGCATCTGGTCCCATCATCTGGCGGATTTGAGCGACGAGCGGCGCTACATCCTTCGGATCAAGGCGCTGCCGTACCTGAACCGGCACAGTTGCTGTGCGCCGATCTGGCGCACGAATGGTCAGTATCGCGTCCGCCCCAAAGTCAGCGGATGGGTTTGGTGCGGGCAGCACCTCAACCGACCACGATGACGGTATCCGTGTGATCAGGGCCGTCCGTAGTGTGTCGAGCAGTTTCTGCGTGCCCGTCCGCCATGCACCAGGTGGCATTTCCAGATTTCCATCATTTCCACATCATGTGAAACGGAGCATACTACGGAAAATGTGTCGATGCGCACCGTCCCGCATCCCGGACACACGCGAGCAGCCCGCGGGCAGCCTCCTCTACGCGAATATCGGACAGGGGACCCCCAGGTTCACGAGGAACGCACGTCAGATGTTCGTTACATGCCCGTCGCATTATCGCGCGGTAGCCGCCCAATACGATACACTGTCTTCATGGCGCTGCTGCAGGTTCAGGAACAACTCGGGCAGCCAGCTATGCGATTGCCAGGCTGGCGCATAAGTATCCGGGCGCGGCTGTTCCTGCTGGCGCTCGTCACGCTCAGCCCGCTCGTCGCCGTGCTGGCGTTTCAGGACTATTTCCATCTCGTTGCGGCTCGGCAACGCGCCGACGCCGATGCTGCCCGGCTGGCCATGATGAAGGCCGGCGACGTCGATCAGCACCTGCTCTCTATCGAGACCCAGCTTGCTGCTCTGCGCTCCGTGCTCTCGTCCAGGCCCGACGGCGTTGCTGCGAATACTGCCATCCTCGGCACGATCTTGCAGGACGTGCCGCCGTACGTTGAGGGGATCGCCGCGTACATGCGTGACGGCCAGCCATTGGGCGGCGCATGGCGCGACGACCTGGGGCAGCTTATCCCGCCTGCAAGCATTGACGATGCCATCATCGATGCCGCCACGACGCGCCGCCTCGTCATCGGACCGCCACTGATGGGCATCCCGAACCGGCCGTACGCTGTGCTGGCCTCGCGGCTGCTGGCCGACCGCAGCGGCGCCGAGATCGTCACGCTGCTGGCGATCCGGCCGGACCGGATGCCGCTGTTGACCGACGTGCGCGGCCTGCCCCGCGGCACCACCGTCTCGATTGTCGATGTGCGCGGCAACCTGCTGGCCCGGTCATCCGAGCCGGCTACTGGCGCGGCGGTGGCGCAAAACGTCGGCGCGACTCCTGTCCTGGGTTCGACGAACGCCCGCGCCGAGCTGGATCAGCGCGCCTCGACGGATGAGGACCGCGTCATCGGGTTTGCAGTGGCGGACCGAGCGCCGTGGGTGACCTACGTTGATGCGCCGGCCGAGGTGGCGCTGATCGCCGCGCGCACGGACTTCTACCGTGACCTGGTCATCGGCATCGTGATGCTGGTGCTGGCGCTGATGCTGGCGTGGCTGATCTCCGAGCGGATCACCGCGCCGATCCGGCAGTTGACGGCGGACGCTGTGGCCCTGGGCGCCGGGCAGTTGTCGCGGCGCAGCGCCGTGCAGACCGACGACGAGATCGGCATGCTGGCGACGGCCTTCAACGAGACGGCGGGGGCCATCGAGCATCTCGTGAGCAGCCTGCGCGCTACCCAGAACGAGCTGCGCGCCCTGAACGTCCACCTGGAGCAGCGTGTCAAGGACCGCACCGCTCAGCTGGCAGCCTTGAACAGCGAGCTGGAGTCGTTCTCGTTCTCCGTCTCGCACGACCTCCGGGCGCCGCTCCGCCGCATCGACCGGTTCAGCGTGGCGCTGATCGAGGACTACGGCGACCGGCTGGACGAGGAAGGCCGCCTGATGCTCGAACGGGTGTCCGTCGGCTGCGAGCAGATGAGCCAGCTCATCGACGATCTGCTGCGGCTCTCGCGCGTGAGCCGCACCGAGCTGACCTACCAGCGGGTCAACCTGGGGAGCATCGCGACGGAGATCGCCGCCGAGCTGCGGCAGGCCCATCCCGAGCAGCCGGTCGAGCTGGTCCTGGCGGAGGATGCCGCCGAACTGCTGACGGTTCACGGCGATCCCAGCCTGCTGCGGGTCGTGCTGCAAAACCTGCTGGCCAACGCCTGGAAGTTTACCCGGGGGAAAACCCATCCCCGCGTCGAATGTGGCGCCGTTCTTCAAGATGGCCAGAAGATATGCTATGTTCGTGACAACGGTGTCGGCTTCGATCCCACGAAAGCCGACAAGCTGTTCCGCGCATTCCAGCGCCTGCACGACGCCCACGACTTCGAGGGCACCGGTGTTGGCCTTGCGACGGTCCAGCGCATCGTACATCGGCATGGTGGGCGCGTTTGGGCTGACGGTAGTGTTGGCAGCGGCGCAACTTTCTGGTTTACTGTCCCTGACTGGCTCGAAGGGGGATGATCAGCATCGCTGCGACGCTCCGGGTCCTGATTGTCGAAGATTCCATTGACGATGTCCTGTTGCTGCAGCGGGAGCTGAAGCGCAGCGGGTACGGCACTGCCGTGCGCCGCGTCGAGAACGCGCCGGCGTTGGCGGCAGCCCTGGACGAGGCCGAGTGGGACGTTGTCCTGTGTGACTATGTTATTCCCGGCCTGGATATCATGGACGCGCTCCGCGAGGTGCAGAGACGCGGCCTGGATATCCCGTTCATCATCGTCTCGGGGCGTGTCGGCGAGGATGAGGCGGCCAGCGCCCTCAAGGCCGGCGCCCATGACTTCGTCACCAAGGAGCGGCTGCACCGGCTCGTGCCGTCCATCGAGCGCGAGCTTCGCGAGTCCGCCGAACGGGCGCGCCATCGTGCGGCCGAGCAGGCCCTACGCGAGAGCGAGGAGCGGTACCGGCTGCTGGTCGAGAGCATCCAGGACTACGCGATCTGCCTCGTGGACGCGGCCGGCTCGATCTCGTCCTGGAACGGCGGCGCGGAGCGCATTTTCGGATATGAAAGCGCTCACATCTGCGGCAGTCACTTCTCGCGGCTGTTCCGGGTGCTCGAGGGAACCCAGAACCTGCCAACCCAGATCCTCGACGCGGCCGGCCGTGTTGGCTCCTACGAGTCTGAGGTCTGGTGTACGCGGGCGGACGGCTCGGCGCTGCTGGCCAGCATCCTGCTGACGGCCGTCCGCACCGGCGACGGCGACCTGCGCGGCTACACGCTGGTCTGCCGGGACATCACCGAGCAGATGCGCATCGCCGAAGAGCGGATGCAGTCCCAGAAGCTCGAAGTGATCGGGCGGCTGGCCGGCAGCGTGGCGCACGACTTCAACAACCTGCTGACCATCGTCAGCGGGTTCACCGAGCTGCTGCAGCAGTCGATCCCGCCGGACGAGACCCACCAGATGTACCTGGACGAGATCACGAAGGCGTCGAATCAGGCCGCCTCGCTGACGCAGCAACTGCTGGCATTCGGTCGGCGGCAGTTGCTCCAGCCGAAGGTCATCGACCTGAACGAGGTCATCGGCGGCATGGAGACGATGCTGCGGCGGCTGATCGGCGAGAACCTGGAGCTGGTGACACAATCAGCGGCAGCGCCCAGCCTGGTGCGGGCGGACGAGGTCCAGATCCAGCAGGCGCTGCTGAACCTGGTCATCAACGCCCGCGACGCGATGCCCGTTGGCGGCTGCGTCACCATCGCCACCAGCATCGCCGAGGAGGCGTTCGGCTCGGATCGCGAGGTCATCCCCGTGGTCACGCTGTCGGTGTCGGACACCGGGCAGGGGATGGACGAGCAGACCATCTCGCGGATCTTCGAGCCGTTCTTCACGACGAAGGAGATCGGCAAGGGGTCGGGGCTGGGGCTGGCGACGGTGGATGGCATCGTGGCGCAGAGCGGGGGCCGCATCCGGGTCGAAAGCCAGCTCGGGCAGGGGACGACGTTCACCATCGTGCTGCCGCTGACGGACGACGACAGCGTCTCGGGCGACAAGTCTGGCGGCCCGACAGCAGCGGCGAGCGGCTCCGAGACGGTGCTGCTGGTGGAAGACGAGCCGGCGCTGCGGCGGCTCAGCCGCCGGGTGCTGGCCCAGTTCGGGTACACCGTCATGGAAGCGCCGAACGGCGAAGAGGCGCTCAAGCTGGCCGAAGCGTATGAGGGGCCGATCCACCTCGTGCTGACCGACGTGGTGATGCCACGCATGAGCGGCAGCGACCTGGCGACGCATGTCCGCGAGAGTCATCCAGAGGCGCGCATCCTGTTCATGAGCGGCTACACCGACGACGCGGTGGTGCAGCACGGCGTCCAGACGCAGGAAGTGTCGCTGCTGCGGAAGCCGTTCACGCCGTACGCGCTGGCCGCCCGGGTGCGCGAGGTGCTGGATCGCGTGGCAGTGATCGCAGGCGAGTAACAGTCGTCAGGACAGCGCGGCGGTCGGGTCGGGGCTTGAAAGCCCCGCCTACCATCCTGCAGTCGCTTCGCGACGCTCCAGGCTCACCTGTTGCCGCTGCTCCCGGCGTCCGTCGCGCAGCGACGGAATGACTGTAGACGGGGGTTTCAACCCCCGACTGCGCGTTTCATGGCGTTTCGGAAACATCACCGAACGTGCAATCGTCCTGGCGTGGCGCTCAGCCGAGTTGACGGAAATCGCGCGGCCCGCTACCCTCCCGCCCGACCGAGTTGACCGGTCGCCGTGGGCGATGTCGGAGGGAGTGCCATGCCGTCAAGGATCACACGCCGCGCCTTTGTGGGGTGGCTGACGCGCAGTGCGTCGGCCGGAGCGGCGCTCGGGCTGCTCGGCGCCGGGATGGGGACGGCCGGCGTCGCCAGGGCGGCAAGGCTCCGGCCGGGCGATGCGCCCGACGCCGAACGGACGCCAGTGCAAGAGGCGGCCCGCGAGACAGGACATGAGACGGCACCTGAGACGGCGGCGGATGCTGACGGGCCGGTCCGTGTGCGGATGGCCGACCTGGTGCTGGAGGGGCGAGCGTTGCGGGCCGGGCAGGCTGACGGCGTCCGGCTTCCGAGCCAGGGCGGTGATGCCTGGAGTCTGACCGCCGAGCGGCCCGGCGGCGTCTATGTGACCACGCCGCGGCAGGCGGAGTTTCCCTGCTCGCATGTGGGGGTTCACTGGCGCACAGACGGCGGCGATCAGGCTGGTTTGCGCGTGGAGCTACGCGCGAGCCGTGACGGGCAGGCCTGGACATCCTGGCGGCCGGTCCTGCCGGAGAGTCACGGCGTCGAGCGGGCTGGGGACGTCCCAGGGCAGCGCACGTTTGGGGCGGTACACGGGGTGCGGCTGGCGCAGACGTTCCAGGTGCGGTTGACGTTCGGGGAGGCCGGGCCAGAGCAGGCATCGGTGAGCGGGATCACGCTGACGTGCCTGGACAGCCGCCGGGCAGCGGAGGGGCGTCCGAGCGCCCTCATTCCGGTCCCCTCCCAGCGGGAGCCGTTGGCGCTGCGGGCGGGGTTGACGGGCTTTCTGGATCGGGTGGTGACGCGGGAGGCCTGGGGCGCTGACGAGTCGCTGCGGTTCAAGGATGGCGAGGAGGTCTGGCCGACGGCCTTCGTGACGCCGTCGCTGCTGGTGGTCCATCACACGGCTGGCGATCATGACATCACCGATCCCGAGGCCGAGGTCCGTGCGATCTACGCCTACCATGCCGTCACCCAGGGCTGGGGCGACATTGGCTACAACCTGCTGATCGACAGCAGCGGGCGCGTCTACGAGGGCCGGCGCGGGCGTGATCCAGGCAGTCGGGGCCAGCGGGAGATCGTCGGTGAGGGCGTCGTGGCGGGGCACGCGCTCGACTACAACTACGGCTCGGCTGGCGTGGCGCTGCTGGGCAACTATCAGGTGCGCCAGCCCAGCACGGCCACGATCGACACGCTGGTGGAGACGCTGACGTTCCTGGCGTTCCGCTACGGCATCGATCCGACGACGGTGGCAGCCTATCCGCGTGCTCGCAGCGACGGCACAGTGATGTGGCGCGACAGCATGAACGCGGTCTCCGGGCACCGCGACTGCCTCCCGACGGAGTGCCCTGGCGACAACGTCTATCCGCTGCTGGCTGGCGTGCGGCAGCGGGTGGAGGAGGCGCTCGGCGGGCGGACGCCGGGCGTCCGGATCACCCGTGGCCCGGCTGACCGCAACGCCTGGCCTGGCGATCTGGTCTTTGGCTGGGAAGCTGACAGCGAGACAGCCGAGGTCAGCACGCGGCTGGCCGGCTGGATCAGGATGCCCGGCTCGGACAAGATCGTCCCCGCCAGCGGCTACACCGACGACGAGCGGCCGGCCTGGGAGCCGTGGACTGGCCAACGCGATCTGAGCGTGGCGCTGCCACCCAATGCGCGAGGCGTCTACACCCTGTTCGTGCGGGCGCGGAGCGCCGGCGGCGAGATCGGGCGGACGGTGGCGCACTGGCACGTGGCCGTGGACCGTCACGCCGTGCTGGACGACACCGATGCTCTGCGGACACGCCATGAGGGTGTGTGGACGCGGAGTCGGGCGGTCCTGGGTTACTACGGCTCGGGGTATCAGGTGGCCGAGGCCGGCCAGGAGGAGGCGCTGTTCCGCTGGCAACTGGCCGTCCCCGAGGCGGGTGCGTATCAGGTACAAGCAAGCTGGACCGAGGGCGAGGATCGTTCGGCCGAGGCGGTGTACCACGTGAGCCAGGGCGGCCAGCCACTCGGCGAGGCGACGGTCAGCCAGCAGGAGCGCGGGGGCCGCTGGGTGACGCTGCTGACAGCGGCGCTTGCGGCGGGGGCGCCGTGCGTCGTGGAGCTGGCCGGCTCTGAGGATGGGGCCGTCGTGGCGGACGCGGTGCGGCTGGTGCAGGTACCGGACTGACGGGGCAGGACTCCCGTCTCACCCGCTGCCTCGTCCACTGAAGGGTTTCGGGGCGTGTCGTTTCAGTCAGAGCGAGACCGTCTTCCCGTGCAAAGCGTGCAGGGGTCGCCGCCATCATTCTATGCGAAGAATGCAACATCCCATGTCATCCTGAGCGAAGCGAAGGACCTCACCCGCTGACCGTCGAGTGTCGCGCCAGCGGGTGAGATCCTTCGTTGCGCTCGCAAGCTCGCTTCACTCAGGATGACATGGTTGCCTGTGTGCAGCGCTCCGGCCCGGCGGCCACGCGCTGCTGTGGTTGCCTGTGTGCAGCGCTCCGGCCCGGCGGCCACGCGCTCTGACAGCGGTGCCTGTGTGCGGTGCTCCGGCCCGGCGGCCTGTTGCGCTGTGGAATCTGGCCGCCCCTGAAGCACCAGTGGAGCGAGCGGGACGCAGGATTACCGGCTACCGGGCAGGCGCGTGGGCGTTGGCAAGCTCCTCGTAGACGGTGGCGGCGATCTTGATGCTGCCGTAGAAGCGGCTCAATTCGAGATTCTCGTTGGGGGCGTGGTTGGCCTCGTCGGCGTTGGCGTACGGCACCTTCACCAGCGGCAGCCCAAGATCACGCGTGAAGGCGTAGTCCGGCAGGCTGCCGCCACTGGCCGGGAAGATCAGCGGGCGCTCGCCGAGGGTCCGCTCGACAGCCCGCGCCACCACCTGCACGTACGGATCGTCCACCGGGGTCCGGGACGGCTCCATCGAGCCACCACGCCGCACCGTGACGTTCGGGGCGTGCTTCTGGACGTGCCGGACGACCTTCTCGTAGATGTCGTCGGCGCGCTGATCGACGACGAGCCGCAGGTCCATCTTGACCACGGCCTTCGCCGGGATGATCGTCTTCATGCCCTGGCCGGAGTAGCCGGAGCTGAAGCCATTGATGTTCACCGTGGGGTGGAACATGATCCGGTCGAAGAAGGGCGTCTCGCCGTGCGGAGCGAGCTGCGGAATGCCGTGTTCCTCCAGGTAGGCGGGGATGTCCATCGGCAGGGCGTTGACGGCGTCGCGCTCGGCCTTGCCGACGGGCCGCACGTCGTCCTCGAAGCCCTCGATCAGGATGCGGCCGTCCGCGGCGCGCATCGAGGCCAGCAGGTGGACAAGCTCCCAGGCCGGATTGGGGATCAGGTTGCCGCCGTGGCCGGAGTGGTAGTCGCGGTGGGTGCCGTGGGCCTCCAGCTCGATGGAGAGGACACCGCGCACGCCGAGCGAGATCGTCTGCTTGCCGCTCTCGTGGACGGGGCCGTCCGAGAGGTAGACCATGTCCGCCGCCAGACGATCCCTGTTGTCGCGGCAGAACTGGGCCAGATGGGGGCTGCCGCTCTCCTCCTCGCCCTCGAAGATGAAGGTGATGTTGAGCGGTGGGCCGCCCGCGACCTCCTTCCAGGCGCGGTAGGCCAGCAACTGCGCGAGCAACTGGCCCTTGTTGTCGCCAGTGCCGCGCCCCCAGAGGCGTCCGTCGCGGATGGTCGGCTCGAAGGGCGGGCTGAGCCAGGCGTCGAGCGGATCGACCGGTTGCACGTCGTAGTGGCCGTAGACCAGGATGGTCGGGGCGCCCGGGACGGCCACGCCCTTGCCGATGATGACCGGCTGGCCGGCCGACGGTACGATCTCGGTCTCGATGCCGTCGGCGCGCATCATCCCCGCCAGCAGCTCGGCGCACTCCCGCACGCCGACGTTCTGCGCGCTGATGCTCGGCTGACGCACCAGCGTCTTCAACTGCTCCAGCATCTCATCCTGGTGGGCGTCCACGTAGGCCCAGACGGCATTGAGCTGGCTCGGCGTGCCTGTTGCTGTGCTCATCAGTCTGCTCCGCGCCCCGACGCACGAGGCGTTGTCGATGCTGAAGATGGTGCCGGATCGGCGGTGCAGATGGTCAGACGGCTTCGATCAGCCTGCGCCGGTCAGGCGCGAGGCTAGCTCCTGGAAGTCGGCCACGATCAGGTCGGGCGGGTACGTGGTATTGCCGAATGGCCGCTTGCGCCGATCCACGAACACGGCGCGCATCCCGAACGCCTTCGCGCCGACGCAGTCGAAGGTGTGATTGGCGACGAAGGCGACCTGCTCCGGGCGGACGTGTACCCGCTCGCAGGCCGTGCGGTAGGTGGCGACGTGCGGCTTGAAGCTGCCCGCCTCGGCCACCGAGATGACATGGTCGAACAGGTGGGCCGTCCCCGAGTAGGCCACCCCCCGTTCGAGCATGTCGGGATCGCCGTTGGAGAGGATGACGAGCTTCAGGCCGTGCTGCTTCAGCAGGGAGAGCGCCGCCACGACATCCGGGAACGGCTTGAGCCGCTCGATGGCGCTCACCAGCGCGGCGACCTCGTCGGGCGTGTGCGGGATGCCGGCCCGTTCGAGGGTGTAGTCCACGGCCTGGAACCCGATCTGCCGGTACGGCGTGTGCTCGCGGTGGAGCAGGGCGTCGATCATCGAGGCCTCGAAGTGGGTGCGCCGCCACCACGTCACGACGCGGCCCGGGTCGAGCGACGAGCCTTTGGCCTGGAGGTACGGCGCGATCGCCTCGGTCAGGCCGCGCTGCATATCGACGACGGTGCCGTAGAAGTCGAACATGGCGGTCGTGACGCTCGCGAGCGGATCGTTGGTCATGTTGCGCCCTCCAGACCGGCCAAAGCAGAAGCAGCCCTGGCCTCGGTGTTTCGCGCGGATCGTCAGGCTGGCGCTGGTGGCGGTACTCATCGTCGGCACGGCGCTGCTGCAAGTATCCACCCCGGCCAGCAGTCAGGCCAGCCCGACCAGGATCGTGCTGCTGGACCCGGCTGCGACGTACCTCGTGGCGACGACGGACTTCCAGGCGAAGATTGCGCCCGGCTACAGCGACCTGTTCAAGCAGGCGGCCAGCGTCAGCGACACGGGCATCATCGTCAACGACCTGATGACGGAGACGCTGCGGTCGGCGCGGCGCTCGACGGCCGGGTGAAGCAGGTGGCGCGAAAGGCTTTGCCGCCGGCCCCGGGGGTGAGGTACCCCCAGGGGTCGGGGGGTGAGGTTGCCGGCTCAGGCCCGCGGGGTCCAGCCGGCCGGGTTTGGGCGGCGGGTGTGCCAGGGGGTGACCCGCTCGTAGGCCCGCGCGATCCGCAGCACCGTCGCGTCGTCGAACGGCCGCCCGACGATCTGCAGGGAGATCGGCAGGCCCTCGCGGCTGAACCCGCTCGGCAGCACGCAGGCCGGCAGCCCGACGAGGTTCCAGATGTTGGTGTAGCGCGAGGCCGCGCGCACCAGCTCGACCGGGGTCGGATCGGCCGGGAAGGGAGTGGCCGGCTCGGCCTGCCCCGGGAAGAGCAGCGCATCGACCTCCCGCAGCAGCCCGGCGATCTCCCGCCCCAGCCGCGCCCGCAGCCGCTGCGCCCGCACGAAGTCCCCGGCTGGTGTGAGGGCGCTGGCCAGCATCAGCAGGCGTGTCGGCCGGCGGTAGTGCTCCGGCTGCTCGCGGAGCAGGTCGCGGTGGTACTCGTACATCTCGGCCAGCAGCGCGCCCCAGATGCCCTGCGCCTGGTCGAGCGTCGGCGCATCCACCTCCACCAGCCGGGCGCCCTGCCGCTCAAGCTCGGCGTAGGCCGCGTAGGTGGCCGCTTTCACGTCGGGGTCGATGCCCGGCCAGTCCAGGTAGAAGCGGCGCAGCACGCCGAACGTCATGCCGCGAACGCCGTTCTCCAGCTCGCGGGTGTAGCTGGGAGGCCGCGTGTTGGAGGATGAGGCGTCGCCAGGATCGTAGCGGGCGATGGCCTGGAGGAGGACCGCCGCGTCCCAGACGCTCCTGGTCATCGGTCCGACGTGATCCAGTCCCCAGCACTGGGGCAGCACGTTGCGCCGCGTGACCAGCCCGTACGACGGCTTGTGCCCGACGAGGCCGCACAAGGCGGCCGGCCCACGGATCGAGCCGCCGGTGTCCGAGCCGAGCGCACCCGCGCAGAGGCCGGCCGACGCCGCCACCCCCGAGCCGGAGGACGAGCCGCCCGTCACCCGCTCGACGTTCCAGGGGTTACGGCCCGTCGGGAAGGGGCCGTCCGTCAGCGAGCCGTCGGTGGCCGCCCGCCCAAACGCGAACTCGTGCATGGTGAGCTTGCCGAGCATCACCGCCCCGGCCTCGTCCAGCTTCGTGACGATGGGCGAGTCTTCTTCGGCGATGTGGTGGGCGAAGACCTGCGAGCCGCCGGTCAGGCGCACGCCCTTGACGGCGATGAGGTCTTTGAGGGCGACCGGGACGCCGTGGAGCGGCCCCCGGCGCTCGCCCCGGGCAAGCTCGGCGTCGGCCTGCCGGGCCTGGGCCAGTGCCCGCTCGGCGGTGACGGTGATGTAGCCCTGGAGGACGCCATCGAACTGGGCGATGCGGTCCAGGTACGCCTGCGTCGCCTCGACGGACGAGACCCGCCGCGCGCGGATCGTCTCCGAGACACCTTTGAGGTCGAGGTCGGTCAGGGCGTCGGTGGCGGGGAGACCGGGTAGCGGTTGGGCGCTCATGAGACCCCTCCGCCCCACTGGGCTGGCTTCTGTGTGTACGACGGCTCCTCTTCAAGGCGGAGATCGGCCTCGCGGAGCCGCTGGCGAATGGGAACCAGGGCCGACCACAACCCAAACAGGGCGGCGCGGTCCTCAGCGCTGACGATGAGTGCGGCGGCGCGGACTTCGGCCTCGAACTGACCTTCGAGCGCGTGCGGGGACAGCCCGCCTGTGGACTGTCCGCCCGTGGGCTGGCCTGCTGACGACTGGCTCACCGAGCACCTCCAGGAGCGGAGTGTGCTGGCAGGGTACCCCGGATGCCCTCGGCCCGGGTACGATGGAGCGATCTGAGGCCTTCGGGAGAGGGAGTCTGCCCAGTGACCAGCGCGCCGATTCGCATTGTGATCCTCGGGGGAGGGTTCGGCGGCGTCACCGTCGCGCAGCAGCTTGAGAAGCTCCTGCCCGGCCTCAGCCGGCCCGTCGAGGTCACCCTGATCAGCCAGTCGAACTACCTGCTGTTCGTGCCGATGCTCCCGTCGGCGGCGGCGGCGGGCGTCGAGCTGACCCACATTCTCAGCCCCCTGCGCGAGCTGCTCAAGCAGACCCGCATCCGCGTCGAGACGGTCGAGTCCGTCGATCTGGCCGCGAAGACGGTCACCACGACCCACCCGACCAGCCACCGCGAGCAGATCCTCCCCTGGGATCATCTCGTGGTGGCGCTCGGGAACGTCGTGGACCTTGCGCGGCTGCCGGGCGTGGCCCAGCATGGCCTGCCGATCAAGACCATCGGCGATGCGCTCCAGATCCGCAATCGGGCGTTGGAGATGCTGGAGGCCGCCGAGAACACGGACGATCCTGACGAGCGCCGCCGGATGCTGACGTTTGTCGTGGCCGGCGGCGGCTACTCCGGCGTCGAGATGGCCGCCGAGCTGAACGACTACCTCCGTGAGGTCGAGCGCAAGAGCTACCCGGTCATCCAGGCCAACGACGTGCGGGTCATCCTGCTGCACTCCGGCAAGCGCATCCTCCCCGAGATCTCGGAGAGCCTTGCCCAGTTCGCGCACAAGAAGTTGACCGAGCGCGGCGTCGAGGTCCAACTGGGGGCGCGGCTGGCCTCGGCCACCGCCGAGCAGGTGACCCTCGAAGGTGGTGAGAAGATCGATGCCCACACGCTGATCGTGGCGATTGGCTCGTCGCCGAACCCGGTCGTGCAGGGGCTTCGGCTGCCGATGGAGCGGGGCCGCCTCAAGGTGGACACGACGATGCGGGCAGCAGACGGGCTGCCGGTCTGGGCGCTCGGGGACTGCGCGGCGGTCCCCCACCCGACGAAGTCCGGCGAGTCCTCGCCGCCGACGGCCCAGTTTGCGCTGCGGCAGGGCAAGACGCTGGCCCAGAACGTCGTGGCGACGATCCAGGGGAAGCGCCCGAAGCGGTTCGCCTTCAAGGGGCTGGGCGAGATGGTCTCGCTCGGGAACGGCGCGGCGGTCGCGGAGCTGCTGGGGCGCGTCAAGCTGGCCGGGCCGCTCGCCTGGATCATGTGGCGGACGTTCTACCTGATGCGCCTGCCGACGATGGAGCGGCGCGTCCGGGTGTGGCTCGACTGGAACCTGGACCGGCTGTTCTCGCGGGATCTGGTGCAGCTCCGGGTCCAGCGCTCCGAGCGGGTCACCCACGCCCACTACGAGCCGGGCCAGCCGATCATCCGCCAGGGCGACCTTGCCGATGCGTTCTACGTCATCGTCAAGGGGAGCGTGGAGGTCGTCCGCGAGGAGGACGGCGAGGAGACGGTCCTGGCCCGTCTGACCGATGGCGACTCGTTCGGCGAGCTGGGACTGCTCCAGCATCGGCGGCGGACGGCCACCGTGCGGGCCGTCGATCCCGTCGACGTGATCGTGCTCGGCCGCTCGGACTTCGACCTGCTGGCCGGCACCTGGAAGCATCTCGGGCAGAGCCTGGATGACATCGCCCGGGCGCGCAGCAATCCACGCGATGCGCTCGGCGCGGACGCCCCGGACGACATCATCACGCCGTAGACGGGTCCGTGGGTCGTGGGTCGTGGGTCGTGGGGCGTGGGCGCGCCGACACGCCCGGCACCGGCGTCGTGCGCATGCAGCCTGGCACGCGCCACAGCGCGGTAGCAATAACGCAACAGATCATGTCATCCTGAGCGCAGCGAAGGACCTCACCCGCCGACGCGAATGTTGACGGTCCGCGAGTAATGCACAAGCTGCCGGTCGGCGGGTGACGCGAATGTTGACGGTCGGCGGGTGAGGTCCTTCGCTGCGCTCAGGACGACAACTGGGACTTGCACACTTTCACCATCACCTACGACCTACGACCTACGACCTACGACCTACGACCTACGACTCACGGCCCACGCCAGCGATCAGCCGTGGTTCGGGGCGTCGTCCTGGCCGTGCCCATGGCCGCCATGGTCGTCGCCTGGCTGGTTATCCGAACCACGGTTGTCCTTGCCACGGTCGTCGCCGGGGCGGTCGTCAGCTCCGCGCCGCGCCATCAGCTGGTCGCCGATGCTCAGGTCGTCCGCCCGATGACGGGCATGCACCGCGCTGTCGTTCCCGCCGCGCCGTTCCTGCCGAGCGTGCCGTGGACCGTCGTCGTTGCCGCGCTGCTCCTTCTCGCGCTTGAGCACGGTCGGGGCCGCCACGTCCGTCGGCAGATCGAAGGCGATCGCGTCAACGATGCTCAGCTCGGGGGCAGGCGCCGGCTCGTCGGCGAACGCCGCGCCGCCGAACATTGTGAACGCCGCGAGCGCCGAGGCCAGGGCGAGCCGCCCACGCTGTACCGGGCTGCTGCCCCGTCGTGCTGGTGTCTGCTGTGTCATCTTCCATCCTCCCAGACGGTCGTGGTGGTGGGGGTGATTGCCCGCTTGGGGCACCCCATCGCGCTATCAGTCTCGCCTGCTGGGTGGGCCTGCCGATACGACTGACCGTCTGAATGTGTGCTCCGGCAACGGGCTGAGTTGGTTCGGACCTTCGTCTGATCCGGGGTCGGACCAACGTCCGCGTCGGGGCCGCCTCTTGGCGCGCTATCCTGACGGGCGCAGGGCGGTCGTCACGCGGGGGCAGGAGGATGCACAGGGTACTTGCTCGATGGGATCGGCTCAGCCTGGCCACGCAGTACATGGTGGTGAGCCTCCTGGTGCTGGCCGTGGTGATGGCCGGCGTTGGCTGGTGGATCGCCCGGGAGATCGCGGCGGGCGTCGAGCACCGCACCGCCGAGACGACGGCGCTCTACGTTGAGAGCTTTGTCGCGCCGCTGCTGCCCTCCGTGGCGGGGGATGGCCGACTCGACGCGGCGCAGCAGGCTGCGCTTGGCCGGCTCCTGACCGAGACGCCGCTCGGGCAGGGCATCGTGGCTTTCAAGATCTGGGACCGGCAGGGACGCGTCCTCTTCAGCTCTGACTCCGCGCTGATCGGTCAGGCGTTTCCCATGCACGCGCGCCTGACGGCGGCGGCGCGCGGCGAGGTGGTCTCGGAGATCAGCAGCCTGAGCGACGAGGAGAACCTGCCCGAGCGCGACCGCTGGTCACGGCTCCTGGAAACGTACAGTCCCGTCCGCAACGCGGCTGGCGACATCGTCGCCATTGCCGAGTTCTATGAGCCTGTGGATGATCTGGAAGAGGACATCTCGGGCATTCAGCAGCAGACCTGGATCGTGGTGGCGCTGGCAACCCTGGCGACGTACCTGCTGCTGGCAGGGCTGGTGAAGCGCGGCAGCGATACCATCCGCTGCCAGCAGCAGACGCTCGCCGACACCATCGCCCACCTCACCAGCTTGCTCGCGCAGAACGAGGTGCTCCACGAGCGCGTGCGCGGCGCAGCGACCCGCTCAACGGCCCTCAACGAGCAGTATCTCCGCCGCATCAGCGCCGATCTCCATGATGGCCCGGCTCAGGATGTGTCGGTTGCGCTGCTGCGCCTGGGAGCCGCCGACGCGCACGACATGGCCATCATCGAAGCCTGCCTGCGGCGGGCGTTGGACGAGCTGCGGACCATCGCGGCGGGCCTGCGTCTTCCTGAGCTGGAGCCGCTGACCCTGGAGCAGACCGTTCAGCGCGTCGTCACGGTCCACGCCCGCCGGACCGGCGTCCACGTCGAACTGGCGCTCGACCCGATGCCGGGGCCGGCGACGCTGCCGCTCAAGATCACGGTCTATCGGGTGATTCAGGAGGCGCTGGCGAACGGTTACCGGCACGCTGGGGGTGTCGGTCAGCGCGTCCGGGTAACATCTGATCCGTGGTCCGTGTACGTATGTATCTCAGACGACGGGCCGGGCCTTGGAACGACGACGGACGACGCCAATCAGCTGGGTCTCGCCGTGATGCGCGAGCGTGTCGAGAGTCTCGGCGGCTCCTTCCGGCTCTTTGCGGGGCCAAAAGGCGGCGTGACGGTCGAGGCGCACCTCCCGCGTGGTGCAACGTCCGGTCGTGGAGCGCAGCCATGGGACCAATCCGGATAGTCATTGTCGACGATCACCCGCTCTATCGAGATGGGGTGGTGCAGACCCTGCAGGCAGAGCCTGACCTCGAAGTCGTCGGTGCGGGCGGCAGCGCTGCCGATGCGCTCCGCCTCACGGAAACGCTGGCGCCTGACGTGCTGCTGCTGGATCTCACCCTGCCGGGCAACGGGCTTGACTCCATCGAGGCGATCCTGCGGCGGGCGCCCGGCGTTCGCATCCTGATCCTGACCGCCTCCGAGCACGACGACGATCTGCTGACGGCACTTGAACGTGGTGCACAGGGGTACGCGCTCAAAGGGTTGAGCGGCGATGACCTGCGGGGCATCGTGCGGGCTATTGCCCGGGGTGAGCGGTACGTGCCCCCGGCGCTCGCGGCCGGCTTCCTGCTAAGCGCTGCGAAGGCCAGCCGTCCTGTCGTCCCCGAACCGTCACCTGTGGAGCGCCTGTCCGAGCGGGAGCAGCAGGTACTGGAGCTGCTGGCCGACGGGCACAGCAACCGGGAGATCGGCGAGGGGCTTCACCTCGCGGAAAAGACCGTGAAGCACTACGTCACGAGCATCCTCCAGAAGCTGGACGTGCGAAACCGGACGCAGGCGGCCGTGCTGGCCCGCGAAGGGCGGGACATCCGCCCTGAGTAGCGCGGGCACCCCTCGCCTGGCTGGCTAGTGGCTCGTCTGGCGTTAATCTCAGGGTCGCTCAGTGCCCGCCGTCATCCCGACTGAAGCGAGGAACGAGCACACCCCTCTCGTCATCCCGACCGCGGCGAGGCACGGGCGGAGTGGAGGGATCTTCTCCTTCTGTAGCGTGAGGAAGATCCCTCGACTGCGTTCGCACGCTCACGTCGCTCGGGATGACGGGGGAGGGGCGTCAGGCTTGCCCTGAGGCTGCCGAATGGGTCGCTTCGCTCGGGATGACGGGGGAGGGGCGTCAGGCTTGCCCTGAGCCTGCCGAATGGGTCGCTTCACTCGGGATGACAGGGGAGCGTCGGCAGGGCCCCAACCAGGTCGTTCACGATTGACAGGTCACTAGCGCGGCGCTGTCGATGCACGGGGTTGCCGCGCGATGCTGCCCGGCGAGACGCGCTCCAGCGCCTCGGCGAACGTGTACGCTCCCTGGATCAGCCCCGTCGTGTCGGTGAGCAGCAAGTTGGTGTGGCCCCAATGGTCCGGCCGCCCGGCCAGCGCGAACAGGGCGACGGCTCGGACGTGCGGATCCTGGTTCCAGGGGGTCCAGCCTCCGGCTGGCGAGCCGTCCGGGGGGCCATCGTAGGCCAGTTGCACCAGCTCGGCGAAGCGGTCGTCCTCGACCACGGCGAAGTCTTTGTCTCGGGAGGGAGCCTGCGTGGCGCGGTGCCGCCAGCCGCTCTCGGTGACGTAGACCGGCAGCTCGCGCGACAGGCCAAGCTGCCGGAGCTTCCACAGCTCCCAGACGTACCCGTTCACGCCGCGATTCACGACGCCGGCTGGCGGCTGTGGGCGCGGCCCGGCGTTCGGGCGCACGTCGTCGATCTTGAACGCCTGCTGCCCGGGGTGCTCCCCGAACGGTCCCAGCGGGTAGGCGTGCGAGGCCCAGCCGTCCAGCCGCTCGAAGATGTCCGGCACCTCGGCCACCATCCCTTCCATGAACCGCTCGGAGTCGATGGCGTAGGTGGTGCCGAAGCTGGCGCTCGGAGCGTAGGCGTCAAGCGCGCCGTTCAGCACCAGGACGTTGACACTGGTGACCCGCCGCAGGGCGTCCGTCACGTCGCGCAGGAAGCGGGCGTAGGCGGCAGGATCGGGCGCGCCGCCCCACTCGTCCGGGCGGTTGACCTCGTTGGCGACGGTCACCAGGACGGTCTCAGCGCGCCAGTCGATGGCGTCGAAGAAGCGGCGGTAGCGGTCGGCCGCGCTCTTGTAGCCTCGACCGTCAGGATCGGGTGTGGGGGTCGTCCACCACTGGCCGTCAGGGCTCTTGAACGTCGCCAGCCGGATGATCGGCACGACGCCCTCACGGTCCATCAGGTCGATCATGTGCTGCCAGGAGGCCGGGCGCAGATCGTTCGAGCGGATGAGCTGGACGGCGTACCCGCCCTGGCCGGTCAGGCGGGCTGTCCAGACGATATGCTGCTCCCAGACAGCTTCTGAAAAACGGGTGTCGCCATCGTCCAGCAGGAGATGGACGCCGCGCTTGTTGACGGCGGCCGGGGATGGCGTCGGTGGGGGCGTCTCACCGGGGGCCGGGGGCTGGGTTGGCGGACGGCTGGTGGCGGTCGGCAGCGGGGTGGCCGAAGGACTCGCGACAGCGGTCGGCGTTGCCGGCAAGGGAGAGAGCGACGCCGGTGGAGATGGAAGCGCGGTCGGCGCGCCAGTTGGCGTGCTGGGCGGCGTTGCGCGGGGGGTGGCCGTTGGCGTCGGGCCGGAGGGCGGCAGGCAGGCAGTCAGCAGGACGACGCAGGCCAGCACGAAAGCCAGCAGGCTCCGTCTGCGCCCCAGAGATCCGCCGCGCTCTCCACCCATCGCCAGGAAGATGGTACCGGTTGCGGGTCGTGGGTCATACAGGGCGATTGCACGTTGGGCGCGTCATGCAGCGTCGTCGGGGCTTGATGAAGCTTGACTCTAGTTTCCGGTACCTGAGTTGGGGAAACGAGGACGTGGCGAGGGAGGAAAGCAGAGGAGCCGACCGGAGCGGTAGTGTCGGGGTGTTCAGACTCGACAAAACACAGAGGTGGCTCGATGCAAAGTGCTCGATGCCGGCTTCGAGATCCGCCAACTCCAGGACGCCAAGGTGACGCGGTACGTCGTGCGGGCGGCCAAGAACGTCACGGGTCGGCGGGCGACTCCGCCGGCCTATCCCGGCCGCGGCCGGCCCGGCTGGCGGGGCGAGCTGATCCGCCCCCTCGCCCGGACGTATCGGGGCCGCACGCTGGCGGCGACAGATCCCGATCAGCACACGACCTGGCAGGCGGATACGCGTAGTTCTGCGGCAGACGATCCAGGTACTTCTGCTGGCGCTCCAACTCAGTCAAGAGACGATCAGCGATCATGAGTCTCCTCCATACTTGGCGGCCTGTGACCGCGAGGATGTGAGAGTCGCTACGCATGCTATTGCCAGGATCTGGGGATGTTGGGCGGCTCTGACATACTCAACTTGAACTTGCCTGCATAGGGAAATGACACGAGAGCACGGAGGCAACGTCAGTACCCAGCCGAAATGACATCCCGCGCTGGGGGAACGGACAAGGCCAGCACGACACGGCACGACAAGCCGCACCTCCGATACTTTTTCATCTATGCGTCTTACCAATGTAAATATACGTCACCCGTGCCGGGCCGCGACATCTCTCAGGACGGCCAGCGTCAGCGCGCCGGCCCGCTTGCCCAGCTCCGGCCCCAGCGCCGTCAGGAACGACGAGTCGCTCTCGGTCTTCGGGTGCAGCTCGTTGTTCGAGATGTCCTTGATGCTCAGGAACGGCACGTCGTGGCTGGCGCAGGTCAGCGCGATGGCCCCGGCCTCCATGTCCTCGCAGTGCGTCTCGTGCTGCGCCACCAGCGCCCCGATGCTCCCTGCCGTCCGATTCCAGCGGTCGGCCGAGGCGACCGTCCCCGGCAGCGCGCGCGGCGTCCGGTGGGGGATCTCGTCCGGCCAGCCGAGCGCCACCGGCCACGGCTCGTGCTGCCCCTCCAGCGCGGCCATCACCCGCGTCGCCCGTTCCAGTAGCGCACTGTCGGCTGCCAGCGAGGCCGCGCGCACCGTCTCTCCACGCCGCAGGTAGCGCATCCCCGCGTACCGTGGCGCACCATCGGGCTGTTCGCGGACGTTGTCGTAGGCGACAACCCGCTCCCCCACGACGATGTCGCCCGGCAGGATCTCCGTCCGGTGCGATCCCGCGCAGCCGTAGTTCAGCACCGCCGACGGCTCATACTGCCAGAGCACCGCCTCGGTCACGGCCGCCGCGCTCAGCATCCCCATCCCGCACACCGAGATCACCAGCGGCAGCCCGTCCAGATCCGCCAGCCAGACCCGTCGATTGCCCCGCCAGACTTCCTCGGCCGGCGGCAGCGCCTCGCGCAGGTGACGGATCTCCTCTTCAATGGCACAGATGACGGCAATCGGTCGATCTCCCGCGGCCATGCGCCCGCTCCTCCTGATACCCGCGTGCCGTGTGTGAGATACACGTGGGCGGGACCACACGTGGGCGGGACTATGGCCCAGGATCTGCACCTGTTACCAGGGCAACCGCTGCGCTGTCTTCCAAACCGCGCCAGCCATCTGCCTCGGTGGTACGATACGTCTATCGGGAGTGTGGCAAGCGCGTGGCGGGAGTGTGGCGGGAGCACGGACGGTCGCCGACGACCGCCGGGCCAACGGGAGAGATGAGACGGTGACATCCCTCGACACCGAGAAGCCAGCAGCGCCAGTCAACGCCGCCGAGCGCGCGCTGCTGCGCCGCATCTACGAGGTGCTCCTGCTCTCCCGAGCCGTCGAAGAGCGCTTCTGGGTGCTCTCACGCCAGGGCGTCGCCAGCTTCGTGCTGACGCCCCGGGGGCACGATGTCGCGCAGATCGCCAGCGCCGCCGCCATCCGGCGCGGGCACGACTCCGTCTGGCCGTACTACCGCGACATGGCCCTGGCGCTGGCCCTCGGCCTGACCCCGTTCGAGCTGTTCGCCGGCTCGCTCGGGCGGGACTGCGATCCCCACTCTGGCAGCCGCCAGTTGACCCTGCACATCTCCAGCCCGCGCCTCCGCATCGGCTCCGTCTCCAGCGAGATCGCCGCGCACCTGCCGCACGCTGTCGGCGCGGCCTACGCCTCGCGAGTGCTGGGCGATGACCGCGTGGCCGTGGCCTGGTTCGGCGATGGCGCATCCTCTGAGGGGGCCACCCACGAGGCGATGAACCTCGCCGGCATTCATCAGTTGCCGGTGGTCTTCTTCTGCGAGAACAACGACATCGCCATCAGCGTGCCGCATCACCTGCAGATGCCTATCGCCTCGTTGGCCGAGCGTGGCCCAGCCTACGGCATGCCCGGCGTGCGCGTGGACGGCACCGACGCCCTGGCCGTCTACCGTGCCACCCGCACGGCTGTCGCGCGGGCGCGCGCCGGCCTCGGCCCGAGCATCGTCGACGCCCACGTGCCGCGCATCACCTCGCACTCGTCCCAGGACGACGATCAGTACCGCACACCGCAAGAGAAGGCCGCTGCCGAGGCCCGCGATCCACTGCCGAAGCTGCGCGCCGAGCTGCTGGAGTTCGGCCTGCTGGCGCCGGGTGAGGAAGCGCAGCTCCAGCAAGCCGCCCGCGCCCGGGCGCTCGAAGAGGCCGACCGCGCGTTAGCCTCCCCCGAGCCGGCCCCTGCCCGTGCCCGACGATGGCTCTACGCCGGCGATCCGCCCCACCCTGAGCTGGCCCGCCTGGAAGCCGAGGGCATCGGCGTCGGGCCGTTCGACGATCTGGATCTGCCGTCATGAGTGTCTCGCAGGACCGTCCGGCCGCGGAGGGCATCACCCTGCTGCAGGCCGTCACCGAGGCGCTCCAGGAGGAGATGGCCCGCGATCCGCGCGTCGTCTTGCTTGGGCAGGACATCGGGCGGAAGGGCGGCGTCTTCAAGACGACGGTCGGTCTGCAAGAGCAGTTCGGGCCGCTGCGCGTGCTGGACACCCCGATTGCCGAGGACGTGATCGCCGGGGCGGCCGTTGGCGCAGCCATGATGGGGCTGCGGCCCGTGGCCGAGTTCCAGTTCGCGGACTACATCTTCCCGGCGTTGGATCAGATCGTCAGTCAGGCGGCGACGGTCCGCTGGCGCAGTGTTGGCGGCTGGGGCGTGCCGGCCGTCTTCCGAGCGCCGTGCGGCGCGGGCGTGCGCGGCGGCGTCTACCACTCCCAGAGCGTCGAAGCGTTCTTCTGCCACACGCCCGGTCTGAAGGTCGTCGTGCCGGCCACCCCGCGCGACGCCAAGGGGCTGTTGAAGGCCGCTATCCGCGACGACGACCCGGTCGTCTTCTTCGAGCACAAGAAGAGCTACCGTCGCTACCGCGAGATCGCGCCGGCAGACGAGGTCATCCCGCTGGGCGTGGCCCGCCTCGACCGCGAGGGCCGGGATCTCTCGATCGTCACCTACGGCGTGGGCGTCCACCACGCGCGCGAGGCCGCCGACCTGCTGGCATCGGACGGCATCTCGGTGGAGATCCTCGATCTCCGGACGCTGATCCCACTGGACCACGAGGCCATCGCGCGGACGGTCCAGAAGACGAACAAGGTGCTGATCCTGCACGAGGCCAACAAAACGATGGGCTTCGGCGCGGAGATCGCCGCGTTCATCGGCGAAGAGCTGTTCATGGACCTGGACGGCCCGATTGTCCGGGTGGCCGCCGACGACTGCCACCTGCCCTACAACGGCCCCGAAGAGGACGCCATCATCCCGAGCCCGGCGAAGGTGGCAGACGCCGTCCGCCGTCTCGCGGCATTCTGAGCGAGCAGGCAGTAGGCAGTGCTGTGGATGACGCGTCGTACTGTTGTCGTGCGGTGCGGCATCCATCGCCGGGCGAGCCGCGTCTATCCTGGCGCTCGCTGAGGGAGTCGTATGGCCTGGGGAATGTTGATCGGTGGGTTGAGCCTCAACCTGGTGGGTGCGCTCTGGATCCTGCAGGGGCTGAACGTGCTCGGCGGCAGCTTCATGTCAGGCCAGTCTGTGTGGGCCGTCGTCGGCCTCGTGGCGATGGTGAGCGGCCTCGTCTTGCAAGTCGTGGGCCTGCGCCGCCGCTCCGAAGAACGGTAGTCAGTCCGACAGTCCCGACAGTTCTCCGTGAGCGCCTGCTGAAACGCTGTGGCTGAGACGTACTTCATGTCGGTGGCACATCCAGAACCTGAGCCTCGGCGAGCGCATCCTCGAAGATGGATGCGATGCGCTTACCCCGACGCTGAGCCTCGGCCAGAAGCCTCGACGTGTCAATCCACCCGCGCGACAGTGCCTGGCGCACCCCAATGGTGATGTGCTCACTTGACATGCCAGCCACCGCCACGTCCAGCAGTGTCCGCTGGGGGGATGTCACCCGGAGCGACGAGGGTGCCAGCCGGACCTCGTCGTCGCGCACCTCATAGCGGGGAGTCTGTGTGTGAAGCTGCACTCCTGGTAGTCTCGGCCGATGCCGCTGTCGGCGGGGAACCGTGAGATGGATCGCATCCGGGATCAGGTCTGTTAGATCCCAGATGTCGAGCGCACTTTCATGAGAGACGACGGCCAGATCCTTCCCTACGGCCAGCCATGCTGCCACGACCTCTTCGTACTGTGACGGTGGAAAATCCCGAAACCGATAGACCCCTGGGTATACCCGTTGCAGATTGCCCACCCGTGCGTGGTAGCTCAGTTGCTGCGATGTCCACCCAACCGAGGCTATATCGCCTCACGAACACGTGACCGTCGTCATGCTACCTATCATGATAGGTAGCATGAGAACTCTCATGACGCCGTTGGCTGCGTGCTGCACTGGCTGTCGCACGGCCAGCATCGGCCGGTAGCGCCTGACGTCCGCCCGCTTCCCGCCGATACGGGCGTCCCCCTCCACGCCGATCCGTGTCAGGACGAACGTACTGCCTCCGACCGGTACCGATGCCTGCCCTGGGCGGGACTCCCCGCCCTGCTGAGACTTCCGGATCCGCCGTTACCATCGGCAAGGAATTCGGCTCCAAGCCAGGGACGGCCCCCCAGGATGGGAACTCACAAGGACATGGATGTGAATTCGGAGCGAATGCGTCGCGGCGGCTCAACCGCCACGGCACGGAGGCGAGGGAGCTGGTGGACACGCCCACGGGCAGCACTGCTGGTCCTCGGGATGGCTGGTCTGGGACTCATGCTCAGCGGCTGCGGTTCGGCAACCGCTGCGCGAACTGGTGCACTGCCATCAGTACGAGTCCAGGTCGGCGGCCCCGAGGGCGGCGACAGCATGGCTGTGGGCGTCCAGCTCCTGCTCCTACTGACCGTCCTCAGCCTGGTGCCAGCCATCCTGATGATGGTCACCTCGTTCATCAGAATCTCGATCGTGCTGTCCTTCGCTCGGACCGCCATCGGGATGCAGCAGTTGCCGCCCAACCAGATCGTGCTGGGGCTGGCGCTCTTCCTGACCGTCTTCGTGATGGCCCCCACCTGGACCGACATCAACGAGCAGGCCTTGCAGCCCTTCCTGGACAACCAGATCTCGATGGACGCTGCCATCGAGCGGGGCAGCAAGCCGCTCCGCGAGTTCATGCTCAAGCAGACCCGCGAGCGCGATCTCGCCCTCTTCATCTCGCTTGGGAAGCTGCCCCAGCCCAACACCCCGGACGATGTCCCCACCTGGGTCATCATCCCCAGCTTCATGATCAGCGAGCTCAAGACCGCCTTTCAGATGGGCTTCTTGATCCTGCTGCCCTTCGTGATCATCGACATGGTCATCTCCAGCGCGCTGATGTCGATGGGCATGATGATGCTTCCCCCCACCACCATCTCGCTCCCCTTCAAGGTGCTGCTCTTCGTCATGGCGGACGGCTGGTACCTGATCTCGCGCTCGCTCGTGACCAGTTTCGGCGGCTGACAGGCCAGCACAAGGAGTCCCATCAATGAATGAGCTGTTCGCGCTGGAAGTCGGCCGCAACGCCCTCCTGATGACCGTCATGCTGGCCGCCCCGATGATGGGCGCCGCGCTGGTCGTCGGCCTCATCATCAGCGTCTTCCAGGCGCTGACCCAGATCAACGAGCAGACCCTCACCTTCGTCCCCAAGATCCTGGCCGTCTTCGCGGCGCTCGTCGTGACCGGGCCGTGGCTGATGCAGAACCTCGTCGGCTACACCACCGGCCTCTTCTCGATGCTGCCGGCGATGGTGCGGTAGGCCGGGCCGGGACTGGTAGCCGATCATGCCGACCACCGTACCGTCGCTCCAGCCGGGCGTGCCCGCCCAGGAGATCGCCGCGTTCACCGCGACCTACGTGACGTTCTACGTCCTCGCGGCGATCCGCGTGCTCGGGGCGATCATGTTCAACCCGCTGCTCGGCTCGGCGCGCGTCCCGATGCCCGCCCGCCTCGGCGTCGGCCTCTTCTCGACGCTCGTCCTCTTCCCAGCCGGCGGCCCCTACGAGCCGCCAGCGAGCGTCGGGCCGCTGGAGATCGCCGGCGAGCTGATGATCGGCCTGCTGGCCGGCTTCGGCATCACGCTGATCTTCGGGGCGATTCACTTCATGGCCGGCCTGATCGGCATCAACAGCGGCTTCTCGTTCGCCCACACCATCAACCCGCTCTTCGACGGCGGCTCCGGCGTCATCGAGACGTTCATCAGCGCGTTCGCGCTGCTGGTCTTCGTCCAGATCAACGGCCACCACATCTTCCTGATCGGCCTGCGCGAACTGTTCGACGTCATCCCCGTCGGCGAGGTCACCAAGGTGCCCGGCTCCGCTGAAGCCCTGCTCGCCGTCTCGTCCAACCTCTTCTCGGCCGGCCTCAAGCTGGCCCTGCCGATCATGGCCGCGCTGCTCCTGGCAGACATCGGCCTCGGGCTGCTCTCCCGCGTCGCGCCGCAGTTCAACCTGTTCGCGCTGGAGATGCCCGCCAAGATGATGCTCGGCCTGCTGGCCCTGGCCCTCTCCCTGCCGATCATCGTGCCTCGGCTGGCGGCCCTCTTCCGGACCGCCCCGAGCGTCATGACGATGCTGGCGAGCTGAGGGCAGCATGGCCGGAGAAGAACGGACAGAAGCCGCAACACCTCGTAAGCTCCAACACCTTCGCGACGAAGGCAAGGTCAACAAGAGCTCTGAGGTGATCGCCGCCGCCAGCATCCTGACCGGCGTCGGCACGCTCTACACTTTCGGCGGGTTCAGTTGGAGCCACCTGCGGGTGCTGGTCACGGACACCCTGTCCAACCTCAACCGCGGCGACTTCACAGACGCCACCATGATGCAGCTCTGGTTCATGGCCGGCCTGGCCTTCTTCACGGTGATGGCCCCGCTGCTGGTGGCCATGCCCGTCATGGGGATCATCTCCAACGTCGGGCAGAGCGGGTTCCTGCTCTCCACCAAGTCGATCACGCCTGACTTCAGCCGTATCAACCCGATCTCCGGGTTCACACGGCTCTTCTCCCTGCGGATCGCCGTCGAGCTGCTCAAGACCACCATCAAGGTCGGCGTCGTCGGCTGGCTGCTCTATCGCACCTACGTGGACAGCTTCCCGCTCTTCCTCTCGCTGGCCGGCGCAGACCTGGCCGGGGCGCTGGCGCTGTTCGTCAGCACTATGTTCTCGACGGCGCTGACCGTCGGCGGGGCGTTCCTGGTGCTGGCCGTGCTCGACTACGGCTACCAGCGCTGGGAGTTCCTGCGCGGCGCGCGCATGACGAAGCAGGAGATGAAGGAAGAGTACAAGCAGAGCGAGGGCTCGCCCGAGATCAAGAATGCGATCCGGCGCCGCCAGCGGCGCATGGCGATGTCCCGCATGATGCAAAACGTGCCAACTGCTGATGTGGTCGTCACCAATCCGACCCACTTCGCCGTTGCTTTGAGGTATCGAGGCGACGAAATGGCGGCCCCCAAGGTCATCGCCAAGGGGAAAGACCTCATCGCCCAGCGGATCAAGCAGATCGCACGGGAGAACAACGTGCCGGTCGTCGAGAACAAGCCGCTCGCCCGGGCGCTCTTCGCCGCCGTCGAGGTGGATCAGGAGATCCCGTACGACCTCTTCCAGGGCGTGGCCCAGATTCTCGCCTACATCTACTCGCTGAAGCGGCGCCCGAGCGCCAGCCACTCGGCGCGGGCAGGGGCATGACATGGCTCAGGTGATGGAAGCGCCGGCACCGTCCGGCTTCAACCTCGGCGCGACACTCACGCGCCTGACCCGCCAGAGCGACATCATGCTCGCCGTCGCCATGGCCGTGATCCTCGGCGTGATGATCGTTCCGCTGCCAGAGTTCATCCTGGACATGCTGATCATCGTCAACGTCTCGGCGGCTCTGATGATGCTGCTGGTGTCCATGTACACCACGCACCCGCTCCAGTTCTCGTCCTTCCCGTCGCTCCTCCTGGTGCTCACCCTCTTCCGGCTGGCCCTCAACGTCGCCGCCAGCCGCCTGATCCTCCTCCAGGGTCATGCCGGCGAGGTCATCAAGGCGTTCGGCGACTTCGTCGTCGGCGGCAGCTACGTCGTCGGTATCGTCATCTTCCTGATCTTGATCGTCATCCAGTTCGTCGTCATCACCAACGGTGCTGGCCGCGTCGCCGAGGTGGCCGCCCGCTTCACGCTCGATTCGATGCCTGGGAAGCAAATGGCCATCGACGCCGACCTCTCGGCCGGGGCCATCGACGAGGTGACCGCCCGCGCCCGCCGCAAGGAGATCACCCAGGAAGCCGACTTCTACGGCTCCATGGACGGCGCCAGCAAGTTCGTGAAGGGTGATGCCATCGCGGGCATCGTCATCATCATCGTCAATATTCTCGGCGGGTTAACCATTGGCGTGCTCCAGCTTGGCATGCCGATCATGACCGCCCTCCAGAACTACACCCTGATGACCCTCGGCGATGGCCTGGTCTCCCAGATCCCCGCCCTGCTCATCTCCACCGCCACCGGTATCATCGTCACCCGCTCGGCCACCGACTCGAACCTCGGCCACGACATCGGCAGCCAGGTCTTCGGGAACCCGCGCGCGCTGTACATGGTTGCCGGCGTCCTGGCGATGCTCGCCGTGATCCCGGGCCTGCCGAAGGTGCCGCTCTTCGTGATGGCGGGCACCCTGGCCGGGCTGGCCTACGCCCTCCAGCGCCGCAGCGCCACCCGCGCCCAGGCCCTCGACGAGGCCGAGCACGCAGAGGCGATGCAGCAGGCCTCCGCCGCCGCCAGCACCGACGCCGAGAACGTCCGCCAGTTCCTCAAGGTCGATCCGATGGAGATCGAGATCGGCTACATGCTGATCCCGCTCACCGACCCGGAGCAGGACGGCACGCTCCTCGGCCGCGTCACCGTCATCCGCCGCCAGATGGCGCTGGAGCTGGGCATCATCCTGCCGACCATCCGCGTCCGCGACAACGCCCAGATCGACCCGAACACCTATGTCATCAAGCTGCGCGGCGTGCAGGTCGCCACCGGCGAGGTCCGTCCCAACCGCATGATGGCCATGAACCCCGGCCTTGCCGAGCAGGAGATCGACGGCATCCCAGCGGTCGAGCCCGCCTTCGGCCTGCCGGCCATCTGGATCACCCCGGATGAGCAGGAGCGCGCCGAGATGCTCGGCTACACCGTCGTCGATCCGGCCTCCGTCATCACCACGCATCTCTCGGAGGTCATCCGCTCGTCGGCCGCCTCGATCATCTCCCGCCAGGACGTCCAGAGCCTGCTGGATCACGTCAAGGAAGAGAACCCGGCCCTCATCTCCGAGGTCGTGCCGGACCTGCTCGCCATCGGCGATGTCCAGCGGGTGCTGCAGAACCTCCTGCGCGAGCGCGTCTCCGTCCGCGACCTGGTGACGGTCCTCGAAGCCGTCGCGGATCAGGCCCGCCTGACCAAGGATCCCGACATCCTGGCGGAGCAGGCTCGCAGCTCCCTGGGCCGGCAGATCACCAGCCAGTACGCCGCCGACGACGGCCGACTGCACGTCATGACGCTCGCCCCCGCCCTCCAGCACGAGCTGGCCCGGACGATGGTCGCCACCGAGCGCGGCCCGAGCTTCCAACTGGAGCCGGGCCAGGGCCAGCAGCTCATGCGCTCGGTGCGGGAGTCGATGGAGCGGATGGCCTCCTCTGGCTACCAGCCCGTCTTGCTCTGCCCCGCGCGCATCCGCCTCGCCGTGCGCCGCTTCACCGAGCTTTCGCTGTCCAGCCTCGTCGTGATGGCCTACAGCGAGGTCAGCCCGAACGTCCAGGTCGTCGCCATGGAGATGGTGTCACTTCCGGGGGTTGAAGCGTGAACGGGACCGTAGCCCTTCCCTTCGAAGCCGGTCAGCCCGTGATCCTCGGGACGGGCCCGGCCGACGCCCGCCGCTGGTACCGCACGCTGGTGCATCGGGTGGACCAGCAGACCGTCTGGGTCGAGGGCGCGCCCCCAGCCGCGCCGCGCGTGCAAGTCGAGCCGGGCGAAGAGGTCACCTGCCACACCTGGCGCTACATGGACGCGGCCTACCAGATCCACGCGAAGGTGGCCTTCGCCCGGCTGGACCCGGAGCCGCTCTACGGGCTGGCGGTTCGTGACCTGGAGCGCATTCAGAAGCGCGCCTACGTGCGGGTGCCGGTCTCGGCCGAAGCCTGGGCCTACTACCTCGGCTCGGCCACCCACCACGTCGATCTGGACGAGGCGATGGAGCATCCGCTCCATATCGACGTTCGCGATCTGAGCGCCGGCGGCCTGCGTGGGCGGGCCAACCTGCTGCTGGAGCCCGGCGACGAGCTGGAGATCGACCTCGCGCTGCCACGTAGCGAGCGAGAGATCGTCCCGCCCACGCCGCAACCATCGTTCAGTGGGAAAGTCATCGCACTGCCGGAGCTGTCCGCGCCGCTCAGCCTGCGCGCCCGGGTGGTGCGCCTGATCGATACCGGAATCGAACCCACACTCGAATGCGAAATTGGCGTCGCCTTCCTGGACATGCCGCGCGCGGCGCAGGAGCGGATCATCCGCTTCGCGCTCGACGTCCAGCGTGAGCGCCGCCGTCGAGGTCTGCTGTAATGGCTACACAAACCGGCATGCCGAGCACCGATCCAGCGGGACTGCCAGACCAGGCGGCCATGGCCGGCGACGGTGCGACCGATATCGAGGCGATGCTCGCCGAGATGCAGGAGAAGGCGCAGCGGCCCAACGAGCTGAAGTGGCGCCTGACCTCGATTCTCTATCCATCAATCTTGCTGATCTTCGTCGCGCTCTACGTCTCGGGCCTGGTGTCCGGGGTGGAGCCAGAGATGGCCCTCCTCAGCGCCGGCGGCGCCAGCCTGGTGCTGGCCGTCCTGGCCCGCGTGGCCGTCGGCATCATCGCTGACGAGAAGCGGCTGGTCCTCAACGACAGTCAGATCGTCGCGATGGCGCGCTCAGGCGCCGTTCGCGAGTATCTCTCGAACGCCGGCCTCGATCCGCAGGCGCCAGCCTCGCCGAAGCCCGCCGCCGAGCAGCCATCCACCGCCGCAAAGTCGGCTGGCCCTGGCGGAAAGGAGTAAACGGTGACGCAGACAACCGCTGACCTCGAAGAGCTGTGGACAACCTTCTGCGCCACCCGGGACTCGGCCCTTCGTGAGCGCATGATCGTCCAGTACGCGCCGCTCGTGAAGTACGTTGTCGGCCGGATGGCCGTCAGCATGCCGGGTGTGCTTGGCTCCGAGGACATCATCGGGTACGGCACCGTCGGGCTGATCCAGGCCGTTGACCGCTACGACCCGACGGTCGGCGTCAAGTTCGAGACCTACGCGATTCGCCGCATCAAGGGCGCGATCCTCGATGCGATCCGGAGCCTCCAGCAGCTCTCGCGGGATGCCTCCAAGCGGGCGCGCGATCTCGACCACGCCTACGACGAGCTGCTGCAGCAGCATGGCCGCATGCCCACGAACCGTGAGCTGGCTCGGCACATGGGCATCAGCAACGAGGAGCTGAATCAGGCGATGGTGGACGCCAGTCTCTCCGTCGTCTCGCTCAGCAACCCGTCCGGCGGCGACGCTGGCAGCGAGGGGGACCGCCCCTCCCTGCTGGAACAGATCGCCGACGAGGACACCCCCGGCGTGGAGATGCAAGTCGAGCGGCAACAGCTGTACGAGGCGCTCGTGCAGGCCATCCAGGCCCTCTCCGAGCGCGACCGGTTGGTCATAAACCTGTACTACTATGAGGAGTTGACGCTCAAGGAAATCAGCGAAGTGCTGGGAGTGTCAACATCGCGCGTCAGCCAGCTGCATGCCGCGGCCGTCTTCAAGCTGCGGGCCGCCCTGCGCGCGAACATCGCCCAGCCGGTTGCGGCATGAGCGCCGTCCCACACGCGCGCGCTGCCACGTTCCCGTTGCTGTGGCGCTGAGATCGCGAGGAGGATCGATGCTTCGTGTAGGGAACAGGGTGGGGGAGCGTGTCCGGTTGGCGCTCTTGGCGGGGGCCGCACTGCTGTCGCTGGTGCTGGCCTGGGGCACGGTGGCGCCCACCGTGCTGGCCAACGGCACGCCGATCAGGCTGCAGCTGACCTATCTGGACGGTGTCTCCAACTTCGGCGCGCGGAACGCCATCGCCACCGGTGAGATGATCACCAGCGAGGCCGAGCTGCGCCTGGAGACGGCCAACCTCCAGAAGCTCGCGGACAACGAGGAGTACCACGCCTGGATCAGCGACGGCAGCGGCAACCGCCAGCGCCTCGTCGGCTTCCAGGTGGATGACGCCGGCCGCGCCAAGATCGACACCGTCGTGAAGGAAGGCATCCCCGAGCGGGACTGGAACCTCATCGTCCTGACCGTCGAGGCCAAGGACTCGCAGCCGGCCGCCCCCAGCGAGAAGCGCGCCATTGCCGGCCGGTTCTCGATGGCGAACCCGAGCGGCGCAGGCGCCCCCCAGCCGAAGGTGCTGCCGAACACCGGCGGCAACGCTCCTGGCACGCCATCCGGCACGCTCGGCCTGAGCACCGGCGGGCTGCTCCTGCTGGCCCTGCTGGCCGTTGGCGGGATCGGCTTCGCGCTCGGACGGGCCGGCGCCCGCCGCGCATAAGAGAGGATAGATCGGTGATTCGGGGACTGTACACGGCCGCCTCGGGGATGCTTGCCTCGATGCGGCGCATGGAGTTCGTGACCAACAACCTGGCGAACGCGCAGACGGTCGGCTTCAAGCAGGACCGCTCCGGGCTTTCGACGTTCGACGAGGTGATGGTCCTCCAGAACGGTGTCGTCGCGCCGCCTGGCAACTCGCAGCTTGGCGAGCTGGGCATGGCGTCCATCGCCGAAGAGCCGATGATCGACTTCACGCAGGGGGCGCTCCAGGATACCGGCCGCGCCCTCGACATGGCGATTGAGGGGCCGGGCTTCTTCACCGTCCGCGCCCCGGACGGCATCCGCTACACCCGCGACGGTGGCTTCACGCGGGATGCCAGCGGTCGCCTGACCACCAGCGAAGGCCACCTCGTGCTGGGCACGGACGGCAACCCGATCACCATTCCCGGCGGCCGGCTGACCGTGGACACGACCGGCGCGATGCGCGTCGAGGGACAGGTGATCGGTCAGCTTGCGATGGTCGAGTTCAGCCTGGATCAGCCGCTCAAGAAGGTCGGCAGCAACCAGTTCGCGCCGCGCATCGACGGCGATCAGCCCACGCCGTCTGCCGCCTCGGCCGTTCACCAGAACTTCATCGAAGTCTCAAACGTGGACATGGCCGGCGCGCAGACCACCATGCTCGAGCTGCAGCGGGCCTACCAGGCCGGGCAGCGGCTCATGCAGTACCAGGACGAGCTTCTCGGGCGGGCCGTCAACGAGATCGCGAAGCCGGTCTAGCGGGAAGCGCGCAAGGAGGCAGCAACGCTATGTGGTCATCGCTCCGAACGGCCGTCTCCGGGATGCTCGCGCAGCAGCGCGCGCTCGACGTGGCTGCCGACAACCTCACCAAGATGCAGATCCCCGGCAGCAAGAGCCAGCGCGTCTCGTTCATCGAGCTGGCCCCCGAGCTGCGCTACCTGGGCGTCGCGGACGGCGAAGGCAACGTCCAGGCCGACGCCCGTGAGAGCGGCCGGGGCGTGACCGTCGCCGCCAACCTCCAGAACCTGAGCCAGGGCATGTTCATGGCGACGGGTGAGCCGCTGGACGTCGCCATTGACGGCGACGGCTTCTTCGAAGTCACCATGCCGAACGGGCAGAACGCCTACACGCGCGGCGGCTCGCTCCACATGGACAGCGAAGGCCGCCTGATGACCGTCACTGGCTCCGCCCTCTCCCCCGAGGTTCGCGTGCCGCTGGACAGTGCCTCCGTCGAGATCCAGCCGGACGGCTCGGTTCTCGCCGTCTCGACGGAGGGCATCCGACAGAACGTCGGCAAGCTCAAGATCGTCCGCTTCGAGAACCCCGAGGGGCTGCTCCAGATCGGGCAGAACCTCTTGCTCCCGTCTACCGCCTCCGGCCTGCCGCTCGAGGGCCAGGCCGGCGACCCCGGCGTCGGCGTGCTGGTGAGCGGGATCATCGAGTCGTCAAACATCGATCCACGAGAAGAGTATCTGCGGGTCGTGCAGGCCCAGCGCGCCTACGAGCTGAACGTGCGGGCCATGAAGACGGTCGATGAGATGCTGCAGGACGCCAACAACCTGCGGCGGTCATAGACGAACGAAAGTACTGACCCATTCGGGACTGGCGACTAGCCCAAATAGTACCTCCGGACCCTATTCACGCCGCGCAACCCGCCGATGATCTGAGTGAGGATAACTGCAGGATGCACCCGCGAGGGGATCTGACTCAGACAAGGATGTACCCGTAAGGGGAAGACCCACATGGACATCGAACGGATCAATCAGCGCCAGAACGACCCAGCGGTCAACAGCCACCTGGCTGCCCGCCGGGCTGAGCGACTCGCACAGGAGACCGCCCCGAAGGCAGACGCCGAGCGCGTGCGCCCGGCCTCGGACACGGTGGAGATCTCCGATCGCTCCCGCGAGCTGGCACGTGCGCGGCAGGCAGTTGACGAGGCTCCGGAGGTTCGTGCGGAGCGGGTTGCCGATATCAAGAAGCGCATCGAGGATGGGACGTACTCCGTCTCGCCGCAGATGCTCGCGCGCAAGCTGCTCGAAGGCTCGGACGTCTAGGATGGCCACCGAGACGGGCGGCGCAGCCTTCCGGCTTGCCGAGCTGGAAGCGGTCCTGACCCCCCTGATGCCGGCGCTCGAACGCCTGCAGCAGGCCCAGCGCGAGCAGCGCCAGGTGGTCGTGACCGGCGACCTGGGCGCCATCGTCGTCACCACCACGGTCATCGAGGAGAGCAGCGCCCGGATCGCCCTGCTCGAAGGGCGTCGGCAGGTCATCCAGAACGATCTCGAAGCCGAGCTCGGCGTGCAGGGGCTGCGGTCCGTCCTCCAGGCGGCCGACATCGCCCCGTCGGAGCGCGTGCGGCTGGGCCAGATGCTCACCAAGATCGCCCGGCTCGTCCGCGAGCTGCGCGAGCAGGGCGCGCGCAACGCCGAGCTGCTGAGCGCCGCCATCGATGTCGCCCATCGTACACGGAGGATCGTCGAGCGCCGCAGTGGCGCTGACAGCATCTATGACCCGGTGAAGGCTCGCCGCCAGCTGGCGGCCCGGCGTGGATACGCTGGCTTCACCAACCCGGCGTCCACCGAGCTGCGCGGCCAGCGGCCAGCACAGTCGGATCAGGATGGGACGCCGGAGTCGCCCGCGCACTAGCGCAGACGACGTAGCAAGGAGGCTCCATGTCCAGCGCATTCTTTGGGCTCGACCTCGCCCTTCGCGCGTTGCAGGCTCAGCAGATGGGCCTCGACGTCACCAACCACAACGTCGCCAACGCGAACACCGAGGGCTACAGCCGACAGAACGTCCAACTGGTCACCACCGAACCGTACACCGCGCCGGGCATGAACCGTCCTGCGACCGCCGGCCAGCTTGGCACCGGCGTCATCGCCGCGGACGTCACCCGGGCGCGCAACCAGTTTCTGGACAACCAGTACCGCACTGAGCTGGGCGGCCTCAAGAACGCCCAGGCCCGCCAGGATGCGCTGGAACAGGTCGAAGTCACGCTGGACGAGCCGCAAGGCGTCGGCCTGAACAACCTCTTCAACGAGTACTACAAGGTGCTCAACGAGCTGGCAAGCGATCCCAGCGATCTGCCGGTCCGCACCGCGGTGGTGCAGCAGGCGATCTCGCTGACCGATGCGTTCAACCGCACCGCCACCCAGCTCGCGGGCATCCGCGGAGTCCTCGACGGCGAGATCCAGAACGACATCACCAAGATCAACGACATCACCTCCCAGATCCTCCAGCTCAACCAGAACATCGTCCAGGTCGAAGTGACCGGCCAGACCGCGAACGACTTCCGCGACCGCCGTGATCTCCTGGTCGATCGGCTCTCGGAGCTGGTGAACGTGACCGTCAGCGAGAACGCCGACGGCTCGATGAACGTCCTGATGGGCGCGCAGGTGCTGGTCAACGCTGCGACCAGCAAGACCGACCTCTTCGCCGTGCCGAACGCCGGCAACGGCAACTACGTGGACATCACCTACGGCAGCGGCGGCCCTGCCGCGACGCTTGGCACGGCTGAGATCTCCGGCAAGCTGACCGCCCGCGACACCAACGTGCCCAGCTACCAGTCACAGCTGGACACCATCGCCGCCAACCTGATCTCGGCGGTCAACACGGTCCACGCCACCGGCTTCGATCAGAACGGCAACGCGGGCGTGGCCTTCTTCACGGGCACGAACGCGGCGACCATCACGGTCAACGCCGCCATCATGGCAGACCCGAAGCTGATCGCGGCCTCGGACACCGCCGGCGCGACGGGCAACAACGAGACCATCCTCGACCTCGTGGCGCTGCGCTCGTCGATGTCGCCGCCGCTGGCCGTTGGCACCTCCACCTCGGAATCGGCGTACAACGCCCTGGTTGCCGGCCTGGGCACGGACTCTCAGAGCGCCTCCAACCAGACGGACACGCAGCAGGCCCTGGTGGACCTGCTCTCGCGCCGCCGCCAGTCCCTGACCGGCGTCTCGCTGGACGAGGAGGCGACCAACCTGCTGCGCTACCAGCGGGCATACGAAGCGGCTGCCCGCGTCATGACCGCCTACGACGAGCTGCTCGACAAGCTGATCAACGCGACGGGCATCGTCGGTCGCTAGGTGTCGGGACAAGGATAGGAGGCACGCACGGATGCGAATCACCCACGGTATGGTGTCCGACACCAGCATCAGGAATCTTCGCAACAACCTGGACCGGCTGGAGTCGCTGCACAACGAGATCTCGACAGGCAAGAAGCTCTCGCGCCCATCTGACGATCCGGCGGCGGTGGCGCGGACGCTGACGTACAACGGCGACATCGCCGCTGGCGAAGCGTACCTCCGCACCATCGACTCGTCCACCACCTGGCTCAACGCCACAGACGACGCCCTCTCTGAGGCCGGCGACCTGCTCCAGCGGGCGCGCGAGCTGGCCGTCGAGGGTGCGAACGGCACGCTGACCCAGGCTGACATGGCTACCATCGGCTCCGAAGTCGATCACCTGCTCAAGCAGATGATCGTCACGGGCAACGCCTCGCTGCGCGGCCAGCGGCTCTTCGCTGGTGAGTTGATCAACGCTGACCCGTTCCAGGCCTCGGGGACCACCCCCGGCTTCACCTACGTCGGCGACACCGGCACCATGGAGCGGGAGTACGACCTCAACGCCTACGTGACCATCAACACGCCCGGCCAGGCCACGCTCGGCCCGGCGATCACGGCCCTCTTCGACCTGAAGAACCATCTGAACGCTGGCGACTCGGCGACGGTCGGCGGGGCGGACCTCACGGCCATCGACAACGCGCTGCAGACGCTCATGTCGGCGCGCGCGGAGATCGGCGCGAAGACCAACCGCCTGGAGGCCGCCCAGGGCCGCCACGAGCTGCTGCAGGTGAACTTGCAGGATCTGCGGTCCAAGTCTGAAGACGCCGACCTCGTGGAGGCCGTCAGCAAGTTCTCCGTACAGGAGACCGTCTACAAAGCCTCGCTTGAAGTTTCGGGAAGGGCGATCCAGCCTAGCCTGCTGGACTATCTGCGGTGATGAGTGCAATGATGATGACGCCAACCACCCTCCCGGCAGCTGCTCCAGCGACGTTCGAGATCCGCACCACGCGGTACGGCGAGATGGAGACCATCGAGATCTCCGAGACCGACGTCATCGCTTTCCCCGAGGGGGTGCCGGGCTTCGAGCGACACCAGCGGTTCGCCTTGATCGAAGACCAGAAGCTCGCCCCGTTCGCGTGGCTCCAGTCCCTGCACGATCCGCTCGTCGGGTTCCTGGTGATCGAGCCGGGGCTGCTGGTGACCGACTACGCCTTCGACATCGCCGATCCGGACGCCGAGCTGCTCCAGCTCAGCGACCCTTCCGAGGCTCGGGTGCTCTCGATCCTGGTGGTCCCCGAAGACGTCCGCGCGATGACGGCGAATCTCCAGGCGCCCTTGATTCTCAACCCGGTGAAGCGCATCGCCAAGCAGGTCATCCTGACGGATGAGCGCTTCCCGCTCAGGTATCCCGTGTTCGGCGGCCCTGGGACCGTCGAGCGCAGCCCTGGGAGGCGACGAGCATGCTAGTCCTCAGTCGGCGACCAGGACAGAGCATCCTGATCGGCAAGGATATCGAGATCGTTGTGCTCGGGTCGGATGGCGTGCAGGTGCGCGTCGGCATCCGCGCCCCGCGCGAAGTCACGGTGCTCAGACGCGAGCTGCTGAAACAAGTCGAAGAGGAGAACCGGCGGGCCTCGACCGGCACGCCAGGGGTCTCGCTGGAGAGTCTGGGCGCGGCGCTCGGACAGTTCGCAGGCGAGCTCTCGCCGAAGGGCGCGAACGGCCCGCCGGCCGGTGAGCCAGCCTCCCCATCGCCGGTCAAGTCGCGCAAGATGCCGCGCGCAGGGGCGGCCTGACGAAGCGAGTCGTCAGTTTTCAGTCATCAGAAGTCAGCGCGAGAAGAAGCCCGGTGCAGATACTGCACCGGGCTTCTTCGTTCACCACGTCCGTGCCCTTCACAAGACGCACGCGCCGGCAGGCGACGTGAGTGCACGCGCCGGCAGGTGACGTGAGTGATGTCAGAGTTCTAAGTATCCATGCCGTCGAGCGAGCTAGTCGGCCCCGCTCGAACCATCAAGGCCGGATCGCGCCACTCGGTTCAACTCGGACTGAGGAACTCGCCATCCACTCCGGTCGCCTCCGAGAATCACTCCTCGCATTCGGCCACTGCGGAGCCATCGTCGAACCGTTTCAGGATTGACCCGCAGCCGCTCTGCACACTCCCGTACCGTGAGCAGACGATCTTCGTCCATGCAGTCTCCTGCCCGGCTGGATGCCCTCGGTAGCCCGATGGCGAGCGCCCAGCAGCCGCGTTACAGATGGAAATCGAGGGACACGCTCGCTGCCGTCAGGTCGTGCAGTGTTGTATCATGTAGCAGTAACGTGCAGTCAGTTGTAGTTCGAGACTTGTTTGACGAGATGCGATTGTGGGTTCGAACACCACATGATTCACGGTCTCGCTGCTAGACTGATGCAAACCACTCTCTACGGGTGACGAATTCTTCAGGAGCACATCACCCTCGTGCCGTACCAAATCACCGAAGAGCGACGTGAAGCCTACAGGCAGAGTTCCAAAACTGCCCTACGGGCCAAGTACGCAGCGCTTCGTGGCGACGGACCAGCGCCGCTGCATGCCGTAAATACGCCTCGCCTGCGACCTGAGGATCTGATGCCCATGCGGGTTTCCAACGGTCTGCGGGTCCTGTCCTTGTTCAGTGGTGGCGGTGGGCTGGATCTCGGCTTCGAGCGGGCAGGCTTCGAGCACGTTGCATCATTCGATGTGCTTGAGATCTGTGGACGAACTCTGCTCCAGAATCGACCATCTTGGACGGTGTGCGCTGGCGAGCAAGGCGATGTCCGCCGGGTCGATTGGTCAGCCTATTCAGAATCCGTGGATGTCTTGCACGGCGGCCCCCCATGCCAGCCCTTTTCCACGGCAGGTCGCCAGCAGGGCCACCTTGATGACCGAGACATGTGGCCTGAGATGATTCGGGCCATCAAGACGGTCAAGCCTCGGGCGTTCATTGCCGAGAATGTCCCTGGCCTATTGACCGCCAAATTCTCCTCATACGTTCAGGATCATATTCTGGCGCCGCTCAGCGGATACCGCGTCTTTCGGTTCAAGCTCCATGCACCGATGTTTGGCGTCCCACAGTCTCGTCAACGGGTGTTCTTTGTTGGATTCGCTGATAACGTTGCATCCTCCCGATTTCGCGAGCCTGCGGCAACCCATTACTTCAGTCACCTGACCAATCGCCAGGCCGAGACGATAGATCTGTTTTCGTTTGCAGATGCTAGATCCAGGTGCATGGGAGTTCGTGAAGCTCTCGGACTCCATGACATTGGCACTGACAGCCTTGCGCCCACCCTGCGAAGCGGCTTCACCGGCCCACGGAACTCTACGTCAATTCTGAACAGCGTGGCGGGTCAGCGCGCCTGGGAAGCCCTAGAGATCTGGCCGAACGGAGTTGCTCTAAGCAGGGAAAGCGCCTCGGCTTTCGTTGCAAAGAATGGACACTTCCGCCTCGCCGTTCAAGATTGCGCCATCATTCAAGGATTTCCGGAGTCGTGGTGCTTCGCCGGTGGGGTGTATCAAGTTCTGGGGCAGATAGGGAACTCAGTAGCACCGCCAATGGCCTATCGCGTGGCATGTGCAGTTGCAGATGCCCTACTGTGATTGAGCCAGCCACGCCCGGACGCAACGCCGCAACTCTTCTGAGTGGTTTGCAGTAATCCGAGGCCAGCCCGCGAAGTAGCTGAGAGGGATGTGCGGATTGTTCAGAGTACTCCCCCGCAGAATGACGTACCTCGCCCTCATGCGAAGGATTTCCAGCATCCGCTCAGGAGAATATCCAGAGGGAATCTGAAGGCCTTCAATAACCTTGAATCGATCACAGTACTGTTCATACTGGCGACTTTTCCATTGATTCTTATAGATCAACTTTGCATCTGCAATAGCGTATTCTTGCTTGCGCCCACAAATAGACCAGAGATGATGTTCTTCAAGCTCGCCCGGGAGTATATCGGCAAGGTCACGATCAGACTTTGTATATGCGAGCTTCTCATCAATCCAGGGAGCCATATCACTCGGGCTTCCGTATAAACAGAATTGAAGGCTACGGCCACTCCTATCGTAAAATCCAATCAGCCAGTGCTTGATTCTCCACTTCTGGACATGATCCGGGCCAAAGTCGCGGACAGTCGTGACCCCCTTGCCCGTGCTTGATTTGAGTTCAAACGGCACCGTCACGCCGTCTACCGTCAAATGGGCGTCAATGCCTGCTCTCCCTTCTGAGGGAATTCTCTCCAGGTTGAACAGTTCCCGAAGCTCGTTTTCCCGCCTATCATCTTGCACAGTTGTCTTCAGCGGCTCGTCTACTGGGTCCATCTCAGCCTCGGTCGGTTTCTGGCGCTTCGAGTCGGAGAGACGCGATGCTTGAGTCTGTGCCAGGAATCAGTTGGGCAGGCTCACCGTCCGAGGGCCACCCCTTGTCAATCTGTAGCTTCCTGCCAATTTGCTAGCCGCTACATCGCTGCGGGCGGGGTCTCGAAGGTCCAGAACGACTGGACTTTCCCTCGCCCTCGTCTGCCACGGCCACCGCAATCATCGTCTCGTACACACTCCGTCACGCGCACTTCCGACGCGACGCTCCGGCTAACGCACCCGCCTGCTATCCTACTCCACCTGCCGAACCAGCGTCCCCCGTCAAGTCGCGCAAGATGCCGCGCGCAGGGGCGGCCTGACGAAGCGAGTCGTCAGTTTTCAGTCATCAGAAGTCAGCGCGAGAAGAAGCCCGGTGCAGATACTGCACCGGGCTTCGCTGTTGGATACGCTGCGCGCGGCCCGTCGCATGCGCCGCCCGGCATGCTACCCTGCCACGTTGAAGACCGGCCCCGGACCATGCGGACCGCCGGTCGCGGCCACACACGACCAGCACGCGCGGGCTGACGTCGGCGCCCCGCCACGCCAGCAGCGACCATTCCCCGGTGGAGAGGCGGCATGACAGCAGTCCATGAGCAGGAGATCGGTGCGCTTCGCAAGCGCGTCGAAGACCCCCGGCTGGTGCGCGGCGAAGGCCAGTACGTTGACGACATCCGGCTTCCAGGGACCGACATCCTGGAAGTGGCCTTCGTTCGCAGCGACTATGCCCACGCCACCATCGGCAGAATCGATATTTCGGCCGCCCTGGCCCAGCCGGGCGTCGTGGCGGTCTGGGACGGCGAGAAGGTCAAGGACGTGGCCCGGATGGCGAACACCATCGCCATCCAGGACAAGAACGTCTCGCCGCTGCCGCCGCTGGCCCATGGCACCGTCACCCTGGCCGGCTACCCCGTCGTGATGGTGGCCGCCGAGAGCCGCTACGCCGCCCGCGATGCCGCTGCCCGCGTCGAGATCGACTACGACCCGCTGCCCGTCGTCACCGATCCTGAGGAGGCCCTCAAGGACGGCGCTCCGCTGGTCTGGCCGCAGTTCGGCAGCAACGTCGCCTACCACTACGTGAAGGATGGCGGCGACGTGGATGGCGTGTTCGCCAGCGCCGAGCACACGCTCTCGTTGCGGATCAAGCACAGCCGGCTGGCCCAGGTGCCGATGGAGCTGAGAGGCATCCTCGCCAGCTACGACCGCGAGCAGGATCTGCTGACCGTCTGGCGCTCGACGCAGTCGCCGTTCGGCACGCGCGGCTCGATT
Source organism: Chloroflexota bacterium (assembly GCA_020850535.1). Taxonomy (NCBI): domain Bacteria; kingdom Bacillati; phylum Chloroflexota; species Chloroflexota bacterium. The sequence goes on along the minus strand of JADZEM010000123.1, from coordinate 91,150 downwards.
GCTCAGGTGACCGACCGCCCGGCCAGCAGCATCCGCGTGATTGCCCCGGACGTGGGCGGCGGCTTCGGCGCAAAGGGCGGCCTCTACCCCGACGAGCTGGCCGTGGTACTGCTGGCCCTCGAGCTTGACCGCCCGGTCCGCTGGACCTCCACCCGCATGGAAGACCTCCTGTTCACCATGCAGGGGCGGGATCAGCTCAACCTCGTGGATGTGGCCTACACCAGCGGGGGCATCCTGACCGGCCTCATCGTCAAGACGATCCACAACGTCGGCGGCGTGCTGCTGACCCATGGCGCCGCGCCACCGCTGCGCGTCCGCGACTTTGCCACCGGCGCCTACCGGTTCATCGCGCACCGCGCCGAGGCGTACGGCGTCTACACCAACACCGGCCCGACCGGCCCGTATCGTGGGGCTGGCCGCCCCGAGGCCGCCTACATCGCCGAGCAGGCCGTCGAGGCCGTCGCGAAGGCGTTGGATCTGGACCCCGTCGATGCGCGCCGTCGGAACTTCATCCGCCCGGAGGAGTTCCCGTACAAGAACGCCATCGGGTCGGTCTACGACAGCGGCGACTACGAGCTGGCGACCTCTAAAGCGCTGGAGCTGGCCGGCTACGAGCGGCTTCGGGCCGAGCAGCAGGCGCGCCGCGCGCGTGGCGAGGTGGTCGGCATCGGCGTGGCGACGACCATCGAGGTCAGCGCCCAGGGCTCCGAGTACGGCAGCGTCGAGATCCAGCCGGACGGCTCCATCGTCGCCACCACCGGCTCGTCGTCGCACGGGCAGGGGCACGAGACGAGCTTTGCCCAGGTGGTCGCGGATCGGCTGGGGGTGCCATTCGAGAAGATCACCGTCCGCCACGGCGACACGGCCACCATGCCGCGCGGCGGCGGCACCGGCGGCAGCAAGAGCCTGGTGGTGGGCGGCAGCGCCCTCTCGAAGGCCAGCGATGCCGTGATCGAGAAGGCGCTGAAGGTCGCGGCGGCGATGCTCGAAGTCTCGGTGGAAGACCTCGCCTTCGTGCGTGGTGGCGTCCAGGTGCAGGGCGCGCCCGAGCGCCGGCTGGGCCTGAGCGAGATCGCGGCGGCGGCCCAGCAGGGTGTGGGGCTGGCGGATGGTGAGCGTGGCCTGAAGGACGACGCCGACTTCGCCGCTGACGTCTCCGCGATCCCGTTCGCGGCGACGGTGGTGGTGGTGTCCGTCGAGAAGGAGACCGGCCGCGTCAACGTCGAGCGCATGGTGGTGGTGGACGATATCGGCACGGTCGTCAACCCGCTGATCGTGTACGGGCAGATCGCGGGCGGCGTGACGCAGGGCCTTGCCGAGGCGTTCTACGAGCACCTGGAGTGGGATGAGGAGGGCCAGCCGCTGACGGCCACGCTCCAGGACTACGCCGTCCCGACGGCGCACATGGTCCCGAACTTCGAGATCGCGATGACGGTCACGAAGTCGCCGTACAACCCGATTGGCGCGAAGGGTGTGGGCGAGTCCGGCTGCGTGAGCGCGCCGCCGGCCATCACCAACGCCGTCCGCGACGCCCTGGAGCCGTTCGGCGTGACGGACATCCACATGCCGTTCACGTCAGAGAAGCTGTGGCGGGCGGTCAACGGCGTATAGCCAAGGGTCGTGGATCGCAGGTCGTGGGTCATAGGTCTTGGATCGTGGGTGGTGGGGCGGCGCACTGCCGCCTCATCATCGGCGGGTCGTGCAGCGTCGTCGGGGCTTGAAAGCCCCGCCTACCATCCTGCAGTCGCTTCGCGACGCTCCAGTCTCACCTGTTGTCGCTGCTCCGGCCGCCGTCGCGCAGCGACTGAATGACTGTAGACGGGGGTTTCAACCCCCGTCTGCGCGTTTCATGGCGTTGCGGGAACATCAACGAACGTGCAATCGCCCTGGCCTCAGGGCGCGATGTCTCGGGTCAGACCGCGATGTCGTCGACCTGCGCGATGTCGTCGACCTGGCTGCTGGGCACGTCCAGGGTCATCTTGTCCGAGCGCATGACGTGGATGCGCTCGTAGGGCAGCGAGACCAGCGTATCTGGGGCCATCCCGAGCGCGCCTGCGCGATCCACCAGGAAGTCGGCCGTGCGGACCTCCCTGACCTGCCCGATGACGTCACCAGCGATGCCGGCCACCCGCATCCCCGGCTGAACCAGCGGTCGCCAGGTGCGGGCGGCTGCCGACTCCTGTCCAGCCTCCGCCGTGCGGTCGGTGGGTGCGCCAGGGCGGTATCCGTACGACATACCAGCCTCCCTCATACGCAGAGTTGCCGTCACATCCGTGCAAGGGACATGCCGGAGCCGCCCACGCGCCGATGTCGGCCGCGTGTCCAGGACTCATACGATCTGGAACGGCTGAGCGGCCCGCGTGTTGCACCGTCCTCCATCAGAAGAATCTGTCTGGCACGGCATCTTTCGGGAGGAACCCTATGGCTGCATCACGACGCACGATGGAGCACGCGGCGACGCAGGCACGCCCGGCTGGGCAGCAGCGCGCCGCCGACGGTCAGGACATTGTCGATCAGCGCATCGACCGACACGGCGAGCAGGCGGAGATCGAGCAGCGCGCAGCCGAGCAGAACGAGTTGGCCGCCCGTGACCGCCTCCGCGATCCAACGATGCGTATCTGGTCGTCGCCGTCTGCGCGGGTCGGCGCGATCCTGGCTCTGCTGGCTGGCACCCTGACGCTCGCCTCGCGCATCTGGCCGATTGCCGCGTTTCAATCACAGGGGGATCTGCGGCTGCCCTGGATGGTCGGCACGATGGCCATCGGGCTGGCATACCTGGGCGGGTTCCTGCTGGCGGATCGCTACTGGAAGTCTGCCAGGGTGGTGCTGATCGTCGCCGGGCTCGCCCATATTCTCGTCGGCTTCATGTCTGGCGCGGCCATCCAGGACGAAGCCGGCGCAACCAGCGGCGTCCACATCCTGTTCGATCTCGGCCCGGCCGCGCTGGCGCTCCTGGGCGCGTTCTTGATCGCCCCGACGCACGGAGCGCGTCCCGCCCCAGACGACGCCTGAGCCGTTGGACTCCAGGCCCGTGGCGTGGGGGGCGGCACGCTTCCGTCGCGGCGCCGTAGCTCTGGTTTAGAACACCAGCAGGCCGCGCGTTGCGCGCCCGGCCGCCAGGTCGTCGTGCGCCTCTTGCACCTCGTCCAGGCGGTAGCGCCGCGAGATCAGCTCGTCGATCTTCAGCTTGCCGTCGAGGTACAGGTTCACGAAGCGCGGGAAGTCCTCCATCGGGCGCGACGTGCCGTAGCTTGACCCGATCAGCTTGCGCTCGCCCGTGACGAGGTAGCGGGCGTCGATGGGCAGCGGCTCGTCCGCGCGCCCCACGCCGATGACCACGCAGACGCCGCCGCGCGCCATCGTCTCCCAGGCCTGGATGGTCGCGGCCGCGTTGCCCACGGTGACGACGGCATAGTCCAGGCCGCGCCCCGTCAGCGCGGTGACCCGGTCCGCGACGTTCTCACGGGACGGGTTGATCGTGTGCGTGGCCCCGAGCGCCTTCGCGATCTCCAGCTTCTCGTCGGAGATGTCCACGGCGATGAGCGGCCACGCGTTGACCAGCCGGCCGCCCTGGATCGCGTTCAGCCCGACGCCGCCGCACCCGAACACCGCCAGCGCCTCACCAGGACCGACCTTTGCCGCGTACAACACCGAACCGACGCCCGTCGTCACCGAGCAGCCGATCAGCGCCGCGATATCCAGCGGCATGTCCGGGCGGATCTTGATGGCGTTCGACGCGCCGACGACCGTGTACGGCGAGTAGGTGGCGACCGCCCCCATGTGGTGAATGCGGTCGTCGTTGGCATGCAGGCGGGTGGTGCCGTCCGTCATCAGGCCGGGGCCGCCCTTGGCCGCGCACAGGTTCGAGCGGCCGATGACGCAGTAGTGGCAGCGCCCGCAGGTGGGCGTCCAGGAGATGATGACCGGGTCGCCCGGCTGAAGGTGGGTGACCCCGTCTCCGACCTTCTCAACCGTCCCCGAGCCCTCATCGCCGAGGATGGCGGGCATCGGCAGGGTTGGCCCCCAGGAGCCATCCTGCGCGTGCAGGCAGCTGTGGCAGATGCCACTGGCGGCCATCCGGATCAGCACTTCGCCTGGCTTCGGATCGTCCAGCTCGACCTCTTCGAGGCGGATCGGCTCACGCAGGCCACGCAGCACCGGCGCGGTGAACTTCATGGCGACACTCCTCCTGGCCGCCCGTCCTGCCTGCCAGCAGTGGATGGGCGGCTGCCCAACGCTCTGGCGCAGTATGGTCCATCGGGCAGGACCGTGTGCAGGCCGCCATGGACCCTCGCCGTCAGCAGGCGCGGAGCGTCCGTACAGATCGAGTGGGTCTCCCCTCGCCCCTTGAGAGTGAGGTGCCGGGGTGAGGGGTGCGTGAGGGGGAGCGGTGCCAGAGGGTCCAAGCGCTCACAAGCCCGGCTAATAGCTCCGGTTAGCAGCTCCGGTTAATCCGGAAGGCAGGGCCAGGGCGTATTCTGGGGGAGCCTGGGGCAGCCGGCCCGCGTCTCTCGTGGCGTGGCACGAGGCCCTGGCGATGGGGACGTGTCGATGCGTGGCAAAGGGAAGCGGATCGTACTGGGACTGGTCGGCGTGCTGGTCGTCGTCTTCGTTGGGCTGCAGCTTGTGCCCTTTGGCCGCCCGACGACTGATCCCCCTGTGCGCCGCGAGCCGAACTGGGACAGCCCGCGCACCCGCGAGCTTGCCGTCCGCGCCTGCTTCGACTGCCACAGTAATCAGGTCCGCTACCCCTGGTACAGCTACGTTGCGCCGGTCTCGTGGCTGATCGCGCACGATATCGAAGAGGCGCGCCTGAAGATGAACTTCTCGGAGTGGGACTTGCCGCAGCGTGAGGCGATGGAGTTCCGTGAGCAGATCGAGAAGGGCCAGATGCCGCTGCCGATCTACCTGCCGCTCCACCCCGAGGCGCGCCTGTCTGACGCCGAGAAGCAAGAGCTGCTGAAGGGCCTCGACGCCACCTTCACCGCGGACCGCCCTCGCCGCCGCTGACGGCGCACCCCGACCGTGCCCTGCAAACTGCCGGCTGCCGACTCGGATAGAATGTCGGCTATGTGGTGGACAGGGCAGAGACAGTCACGGATCGTGGTGCTCGCCGGGGCGCTGCTCGCGGCGTTGCTGGTCGGATGTTCGCAGCTGGGCGGGAATCGCTCACTCGGGTCGACGGAGAACCCGATCAAGATGGCGATTGTCCCGTTCGTCGAGTCCGGCCGGCTGGTCAAGGGCATGCAGATGCTCTCAGACGAGTTGAAGAAGGAGACCGGGCTCACCTACACCGGCGACGTGCCGACCTCCTACGCAGCCGTCGTCGAGGCGATGTGCGCGGACCGTGTGGATATCGGGTGGGTCAGCCCGCTGGCGTACATCCTGGCGCGCGAGAAGTGCGGCGCCGATATGACGCTGGTCTCGGTGACGCGCGTCGGCACGCAGTACTGGGGCACCATCGTCACGCGGGTGGACTCGCCGATCCAGAAGGTCGAGGACCTGCGCGGCAAGCGGTTCGCCTGGGTCGATCCCGGCTCGACCTCCGGCTTCCTGTTCCCACGCACCATCCTGGCCGAGCACAACCTGAAACCGGAAGACCTCGGGCAGCAGGTGTTCGCGGGCGGCCACGACAAGGTCGGGCTGGCGGTGCTCCAGGGACAGGTTGACGCGGGCGCGATGGGTAAGGACTCGATCCCGCGCCTCAACTCGGTCTACCCGAACGCCGAGAAGGAGATCCGCATCCTCGAAGAGTCTCCGCCGATCCCCAACGATGGCGTGGCGTTCCGCAAAGGCCTCTCCCCGGACATCATCAAGAAGACCCGCGAGGCGCTGCTGCGGATCTCGGCCCGCGAGGACGGCCAGAAGCTGTTCGACGATGCCATCGGCACGCGAGGCGTCGCCGAGACGTCGGACGCCGCCTACGAGCCGGTCCGCCGGGCCGCAACGGTCCTCAACATGGACCTCCAGACGGAGCTGAGCAAGCCGAGGCAGTAGGCAGCCGTCCGTAGGCAGCAGAATGTCATGGTAAAGCTGCGACTCCCAATTGTCATCCTGAGCGCAGCGAAGGACCTCACCCGCTGACGCGAGCGTTGACGGTCAGCGGGTGACGCATAAGCTGGCGGTCGGGGCGTCACACGAACGTTGACGGTCAGTGGGTGACGCGAGCGTTGACGGTCAGCGGGTGAGATCCTTCGCTCTGCTCGCAAGCTCGCGCCGCTCTGGATGACAGGTGCAGGATGACCGCCGCGCAGGATGACCGCCGCGCAGGATGACCGCCGCGCAGGATGACCGCCGCCCAGGATGACAGGTGCAGGATGACCACCGCTCTGGATGACAGGTGCTGGATGACCACCGCTCTGGATGACAGGTGCTGGATGACCACCGCTCTGGATGACAGGTGCTGGATGACAGGTGCTGGATGACCGCCGCCCAGGATGACCGTTGACGACGTGGGTGCGCGCCCCTGAAACCTGAAACCCAGCACCCGACACCGGCCCGTCTACCCCTCGACGCGCAACGCCGCCGCGAGCTCCCGGAGCGCCGCCACTTCGGACTCGCTGACCTGGCGCTCGGGGCGGCCCGGCTGCGGCTCGACGGACGCCTCGGCCACCCGCTCGCCCACCAGCAGCAGCCACCGCGCGAACTCGGCGGCGTCCTGCGGCTTCGCACGGGTTGTGAGCAGATCCATCGCCGCCCGGCACTGCACCAGCACGTCGTCGTGCAGGGCCGCGCGGCCGTCCCGCGAGCGCAAGTCGTATGATTTCCGCAGCCGGCCGATCAGCCGCTCGCTCCGCTCGATGGCCTCGACGTCGGAGGGCACCAGCGAGCGCACCAGGGCGCTGCGGGTCAGGAAGCGCGCGACGGCCGTCGGGGCGGCCACCGCCGTCGCCAGCTCGATGAGCGTCCCCTGCGCGCCGCTGTGGGTGGCATGCATCACGTCCAGGCCCACCAGCATCGCGAGATCGCAGAGCAGGTCGCGCTCGTCGTCTGGCAGCTCGGGCAGGCTGGTCTGCTCCTCGGCGCTCGGCTGGCCGAGCCGCTGGCTGGCATCGATGTCCTCGCCGGAGTTGCCCGGGACGTCGATAGGCGTGACGCGCCAGATCTCCTCGCAGTACTCGCGGATCGAGCGGTCCGAGGAGAAGTAGCCACAGCGCGCCACGTTCAGAATCGACATCCTCGACCAGTGGTCGGCATCGCGGTAGGCGTGCTCGGCTCGTTCCTGCGTCTCGATATACGAGCGGAAGTCGGCCAGCAGCATGAACGGGTCGTCGTTGAGCAGGTTGTCCACAATCGGGCGGAACAGGCCCGCATCGCCGTCCGAGAAGTGGCCTGAGGCGATCTGATCCAGCGCCAGCGACAGCTCGCGGTCGGCGGTCACGTAGTCGCGCGGGCGGTAGCCGCGTGCCTTGTGCTCGGCCACCTCCTCGGCGGTCAGCCCGAAGAGGAAGAAGTTCTCGTCGCCCACCAGCTGGCGGATCTCGATGTTCGCGCCGTCGAGCGTCCCGATGGTCAGCGCGCCGTTCAGCGCCAGCTTCATGTTGCCGGTGCCGGACGCTTCCTTGCCGGCCAGCGAGATCTGCTCCGAGAGGTCGGCGGCCGGGTAGACGCGCTCGCCCAGCGAGACGTTGAAGTTCGGCAGGAACACGACTTTCAGGCGGCCGGCTACGTCGGGATCGTTGTTGACCACGGCGGCCACGTCGTTGATCAGTTTGACGATCAGCTTCGCCATCCGGTAGCCCGGCGCGGCCTTCGCGCCAAAGATGACGGTGCGCGGCACGACGCTGGCAGCGGGATCGGCCTTGATCCGGTTGTACAGCGTGATGATGTGCAGCAGCTTGAGGTGCTGGCGCTTGTACTCGTGGAGCCGCTTCACCATCACGTCGAACAGCGAGGCGGGATCGACGGTCACGCCGGTGCGGTCGCGGATGATCAGGGCCAGCAGTTGCTTGTTGCGCTGCTTGATACGCCGCCACTCGGCCCGGAACTCGGGGCTTTCGGCCAGGGACTCCAGGTCGCGCAGATCGTCCATCTGCGTCAGCCATTCGGGGCCGATGCGCGACGAGATCAGGTCGGCAAGACGGGGGTTTGCCAGCTGCATGAAGCGGCGCGGCGTGACGCCGTTCGTCTTGTTCTGGAACTTCTCCGGCCACAGCTCGGCGAAGTCACGCAGGGTCTGCTCGCGGAGCAGGCGGGAGTGCAGCTCGGCCACGCCGTTGACGGCGTAGCTGCCGACCACCGCGAGGTTCGCCATCCGAACGCGCTGCTCCGGCCCTTCCGCGATCAGCGACATCCGGGCCAGCCGGCCGAGGTCGTCCGGGTTCTGCGCGCGCACGGACTCCAGAAAGCGGCGGTTGATCTCGTAGATCAGCTCCATGTGGCGCGGCAGCACCGACTGGATCAGCGCAACGGGCCAGGTCTCCAGCGCCTCGGGCAACAGCGTGTGGCAGGTGTAGGCGAAAACCTGGGTGGTGACGGCCCAGGCAGGATCCCAGGCCATGCCGTACTCGTCCAGCAGCAGCCGCATCAGCTCGACAATGGCGATCGACGGGTGGGTGTCGTTGAGCTGGAAGACGACCTTCTCCGGCAACGCCTCGATGGGCAGGCCCATGACCCGCACGATCCGCAGCGCGTCCTTCAGCGAGCAGGCCACGAAGAAGTACTGCTGCTCCAGCCGAAGCTGCCGCCCCTGGGGCGTGCTGTCCTCAGGGTAGAGGACTTTGGTCAGGTTCTCGGAGAGGATGTTGCGGTGGACGGCACGGAGGTAGTCGCCGGCGTTGAACACGTCCAGGTCGAAGGAGCGGGTAGCCTGGGCGCGCCAGAGCCGCAGCGTGTTGACAGCGCCGCTCTCGTAGCCGGGGACCATCGTGTTGTACGGCACGCCCACGAGGGTCCGATCCGGGTGCCAGCGCACGCGGAAACGCCCGTTCGGGTCGATGAAGCTCTCGGTGCCGCCCCCGAACCCGACCTCGATCGCCATCTCCGGGTGCGGGAACTCCCAGGGGTTGCCGCGCCGCAGCCAGTCGTCCGCCTCTTCCACCTGCCAGCCGTCGCGGAAGACCTGCCGGAAGATGCCGAACTCGTAGCGCAGGCCGTAGCCGATGCTCGGGATGCGGAGCGTCGCCAGCGAGTCGAGGTAGCAGGCCGCCAGCCGCCCCAGGCCGCCGTTGCCCAGGCCCGGCTCGGACTCCAGGCCCCGCAGCTCGTCCAGGCTCAGGCCGAGGTCGGAGAGGGCTTCGCGGGCCACGTCCTCGGTGCCGGTGTTCAGCAGGTTGTTGTCGAGCTGCCGGCCGATCAGGTACTCGGCGGAGAGGTAGCAGACGAAGCGCGACTGGCTGTCGATGCCGGCGTGGAGGGTGTCGAGCCAGCGCTGGATCAGACGGTCGCGGACGGTGTAGGCCAGCGCCAGGTACGCTTCGCTCGGCGTCGCGAACGACAGGTCGGTGCCGACGCGGTCGTGCAGGTTCTCCAGCAGCTCACGGCGGAACTGGGCGACTGGCGGCAGCTCCGGCTGCGCCGATCCGAACGGTGTCGTGGCTTCCATCGCCGTGAGATCCTCCCCCAAACGCCGCGCTCGCAAGACTGCGGTAGGCCCACGCCCGGTATCAGCGTACACCATCCTCTCACGATAGCAGCGGGTAAGGCTGTTACCGAGAGATAATCTCGCCGCAACGGTCGTTCGGGAGGATACGAGCATGGAGCGGTTGTACGGCGGCATCGAGGCGGGCGGCACCAAGTTCGTGTGCGCCGTGGGGACCGGGCCAGACGACCTTCGCGCCGAGACCGTCATCGAGACGACGACCCCCGACGAGACCATCGGGCGGGCCATCGCGTTCCTCCAGGAGCAGCACGCGCAGGCGCCCCTGGCGGCCATCGGGATCGCGTCGTTCGGGCCAGTCGATCTCAACCCCCGCTCGGAGACGTTCGGCTACATCACGGCCACCCCCAAGCCCGGCTGGCGCTTTGCCGATCTGCGCGGGCCGATCCAGCGGGCGCTCGGGCTGCCCGTCGCCATCGACACCGACGTGAACGGCGCGGCCCTCGCCGAGCATCGCTGGGGGGCGGCCCAGCAGCAGGACACCCTGATCTACCTGACGGTGGGAACGGGCATCGGCGGCGGCGCGCTGGTGCACGGCCAGTTGCTGCACGGGCTGATCCACCCGGAGATGGGGCACATCCTGCTGCCGCGCGATCCGGCCGCCGATCCGTATTCGGGTTTCTGCCCGTACCACGACGACTGTCTGGAGGGGCTGGCGGCCGGACCGGCCATCAGCCAACGCTGGGGCCAGCCAGCCGAGACGCTCCCACCCGAGCATGCGGCCTGGAAGCTGGAGGCGCACTACCTCGCGCTCGGCGTGGTAAGCCTCAGCCTGACGCTCTCCCCGCAACGGGTGATCCTCGGCGGCGGGGTGATGCACCAGGCGTTTCTCTTCCCGATGATCCGCGAGGAGGTGCGGACGCTGCTGAACGGCTACCTGCAGCACCCGCTGATCCTGGACCGCGTGGACGAGTACATCGTGCCGCCGGGCCTCGGGGACCGCGCGGGGGTGCTTGGAGCCATCGCACTGGCCCAGCAGGTTTGAACGCGCGCCGGGGCTGAGGTTATCTCGGGCGCAGCGTCAGGGTGTACGGCGCGGCTTCAAGGGTGCGCGGCGAGAGGCCGCTGATCACCAGCACGGCCCGCTCGGTGCTGCCGCCGAGGCTCGGGATGCGCTCTGTCAGTTGACCGTTGGCGTCCACCCGCAGCGCGCGGACCGTCGTCTGGCCCCCCCGCTGCTGCTCGACGAGCCGCAAGCTCCAGGTCTGCGGGATCTGGTTGGCCGACCGCAGGAAGCCCTCAGCCGTCCAGCCAGCATCAGCCTCGGCGTCGTCGCGGAAAGCCAGCTCCGGGATCTCGATGTCGTCGAGCAGCGCGCCCTGAGCGTTGTACCCCTGGTCCGTCACATACTCGAAGCGTACCAGCACCTCGCGGCCCGCGAACGGCGTCAGATCGATGCTCTCCGCGAGCCAGGTCGGATCGCCGCGCTGGCTGCCAGCCTGCCCGCTCCGTCCGCTGTAGCCCGGCCCGATGGCGTTGCCGGTCGGGTTCGCGTCATCTGCAGAGGGGCCGTGCAGCACGTGCCAGCGCGTGCCGCCGTCCGTCGAGACCAGCACGTACAGGAAGTCGAAGTCACGCTCGGTGTCGTACCAGAGGTTGAAGCGCAGCGTGGCGCCGGTCAGCCCGGTCAGGTCGAAGCGGCGGGTCAGCGAGGAGTCCATGCCGTCCGCCCGGTTCGTCCACCAGACGTTCCGGCCGCTGGCAGCGTCTGCGCCGACCAGCCGCACACTCGACGCGCCTGCGAACGACAGCTCGGCGTCCGAGCCGTCGCCCGTCAACTCGACGTACTCTGCCCCGAACTGCTGGACCTCGCTCCTGGCTGGCTGCCCATCAGGGCGTAACGACAGCGTGGGCGTCGCGCGGTGCTCCAGGCCCTCGTGCGCGAAGCGGCCATCCCCAACCGTGGGATCGTCCAGCAGGTTGGCGACGATCCAATCCTCGAACACGTCCTCGAAGGTGATCCCCAGGCCGCTCCGACTCAGGAAGGCCGTGACCGTGTCGGGCGGGCGACCCGTCTCGCTGAGCAGCCGCGCGACAGCATCCTCGCCAAAGCGCTGCGCGAAGTACCGCGAGAACAGGTAGGCAGCCTGGTAGTGCAGGCCTGTCTGCGCCCCCTGAGACCACGCCGTCAACTGCACGTCGGGCTGGCGCTGGAAGCTCGCCGTGCTGGGAGAGCGCCCCCGTACGGCCAGCGAGGACGCCAGCTCGGCCATGCCCTCGTCCACCCAGGTGTCGTCCTGGGGGTTGAGATGCCAGTGCACCATGTGCTGGTACTCGTGGGCGATGGTCCCGTCAAAGCCGACCGAGCCCGGCCGCACCGAACTGACATTGACGTGGATCATCTCGCGCTCGTTCGAGTACCGATAGACGGAGCGCGGATACTCGTCCCAGGACGAGAAGTACGCCCCGACGCCCGGCGCTTGCCCCAGGAAGATGGTGATGCGGGCGTCGCCATCGATGCCCGGCATCCACTCCGTGCCAAAGACGCGGTGGACGGTCGGGACGGTCTGCTCGTCGAACTGCTTTGCGGCCAGCGCCAGCTCGTCGTCGCGGACCGTCTCACCGTCCTGGACGTACCAGTAGGCGTACCCGGACACCAGGCGCAGCGTGGCCGCGCGGGTCTTGTAGGTGTTGTCCGTCTGATCGAGGACGAAGAACGTCGTCTGGTGCCCGACGGCCAGCGGCCCACTGAACGGCTGGCTGGCCGTCCACGGCGCAAGCGTGCCGCTGACCCGCCCGGCCAGGGCGATGGGATCGCGGGCCGGGCGCGGCGTCGCAAGGAGCCGCTCGAGGGTGGTCAGCCGCTCGTCGGCCTCGACCTGAAGGGGAATCTCACGGAGCGGGGGGAGAGTGATGCCGGTGTCCGTGGCCTCGGCCGGCATGGAGGCCAGCAGCGGTCCGCCCTCATCTGCCGAAACTGACCAGTCTTGCCCCGCCTCCGCGGCACGCAGCGAGGGTTGAGCGATGAGATCGCTCGGGGTCTGGGCGGCGAGGGTATCTCCTGGTCGTACGGCGAGATCAAGCGTCGGCCGGGCATGGTCAAATCGCGGCGCCAGCGGAAACGGCAGCAGCAGCGTCCCGGCCACGAGCGCGCCGATGACGCTGTTGCGGACGGCCCGGCTCACGGCTGGCCAGGAGGCTGCCGGCAGGAAGTGGACGTTGACGCTCATGCCGGGCCGCCCGCGCCGCCGGCCGGCGTATCGAGCGTGCGGAGGATGCCCCGCACGATGCCCGCCAGCCCCGCGCCCGCCACCTCGGCCACGGAGAGCACCTCTTCATGGTTGACGTCGGCCACGACCGGCGACGGCGCGGCGCTGTTCGTGATGACCGAGATCCCCAGCACCCGCATCCGCTCGTGTCGCGCCACGATCACCTCATGGACGGTGGACATGCCAACGGCGTCCGCGCCGATGCCGCGCAGGTAGCGCAGCTCCGCGCCCGTCTCGTAGTTTGGTCCCGCCACCACCACGTACACGCCCTCATGGACCCGAACGCCCAGGTCCGTCCCGAGCTGCACGGCACGCCCACGCAAGACAGCGTCGTACGGCGCGCTCATGTCCACGAAGCGAATGCCCAGCTCTGGCTCGTCGGCCCCGATCAGCGGATTCTGGCCGGCCAGCCCGAGCAGGTTGATGTGGTCGCGGATCACCATCACGTCGCCGGCACGGTAGTCAGGGCTCAGCCCACCGGCCGCGTTCGTGATGATGAGGGTCTGCGCCCCCAGCCGGCGCAAGGTCCGGACCGGGAACGTCACCTGCTGCAGCGAGTACCCTTCGTAGTAATGGACGCGCCCGCGCAGGACGGCCACCGGCACGCCTTCGAGCGTCCCGGAGACCAGTTGCCCGGCGTGGCCGGCCACCGTCGAGACCGCGAAGTGCGGGATCTCGGCGTAGGGCACCACGGTCGTGTGCTGGACCTCGTCCGCCAGCGGCCCCAGCCCCGAGCCGAGGATGATCCCGACTTTCGGCAGGGTTGGCAGGCGGCCCCGCAGGCTGGAGGCCGCCTCCCGGACACGGTAGGCCAAAGATGAGGTCGTCACGGGACGCGGGTGATGGGGCGTGGGTCGTAGATCGTGGGGATGGACGAGCGACTCGCCGCCGTTTGCCCCATGACCCACGACCTTCGACCCATGACCCTACCCCTTCTAGCCGCGCCGGCCGCCGACGACAGCGAGACGCGTGTGGTGGTGCGGCGGCGGCACGAGCTGGCGCGGCCCCTCGCTCTTGAGCTGCGTGTAGATCTGGGTCGTGGAGATGTTGGCATGGCCCAGCAGCTCGCGCAGCTTGGGGAGCGCCAGCCCATCGTTCAGGCGGTGCGCCGCGAACGAGTGGCGCAGGGTGTGCGGCGTCACCTCAACGGTCACGCCGCTCTCGCGGGCGACAGCCTTCATGATCAGCCAGAAGCCCTGGCGCGTCAGCCGCTGGCCCCGGTGGTTGAGGAACAGGGCTGAGGTCGGCTGGCCCGGGCGCACGAGCTGCGAGCGGCCACGCTCCAGATAGTCGCGCAGCACGACCAGGATCCGCGCGTCGATCGGCAGGCTTCGCACCCGCAGCCCCCGCCCGACGCAGCGCACGGCGCCCTTCTCAAAGTCGATGTCGCTCAGGTCGAGCGTCACGAGCTCCGAGACGCGCATGCCGGTGGCATACAGCAGGTTGAGCATGGCGCGGTCGCGCAGGCCCTCGGGCGTGCCCTTCTTGTCGGCCTGCCGCATCAGCCGCTCGATGTCCTCTGGCGAGATCGCCTTCGGCAGCGGCTTCTTGACCTCGGGCGAGCCGAGATCGGCGGTCGGGTTCGCGGTGACGGCGCCCTGCCGCGTGAGGTAGTGGAACATCGACTTGACGGCCGCCATCTTCCGGGCGATCGTCGCCGCCGAGTACCCCTTGTCCTCGCGCAGGCTCAGGAAGAAGCCCGCCACCTGCTCGCGGGAAGCGATCGTGGGGTCAGCTGGCCCAACGGACGCAGAGCCGTTCGACGTGCCGTTCCCCAACGGGTCGTGCTGGCGGATCGCAAGATACTCCTCGAACTGTCGGAGGTCATTGCGATAGGCCGCCAGGGTGTTCGGCGAGAGGCGCCGCTCCGCGGCCAGGAACTGCAGGAAGGTGTCGGCGTCGTACATCACGGCCGCACCCCCGTGCGCTCCGACCGTCCCACGGCCAGTGAAACAGGAACCGATCGAGCGTCAAACACAGGCATGATCCGCCTAACCAGTGCGCGAACGGTCAGCGGCGCCGCCCCGCTCTCGGCCCACCACGCGGAGGCGCGCCACGCGTGCGCGCTCTCCCCTGGGCCTGCTGAGCCAGCTCCGGCGACCACTTCCAGATGTTGTAGTAGTGAGGGCGACGGTACTCCGGGGGTCCGTCCACGGTGAAGCCCGGGATGCTCGCCAGGATCTCGTTCCAGGGAGTGGCATCGCGCCGGACCACGCAGGTCGCGCTCAGCGGGCTGAGCTGACTGAACAGCTCGCTCAGCAAGTGCTTCGCAACCCCGGCGTGTGGCGTCTCGCCGGCCGTCCCAAGATCCCGCAGCGTCAGCGTGTCGTCGACTCGCATGTGGAACTCGACAAACCCGCCGATCACCCAGTCCTTCTCGCGAGCGTCGTACCGCTCCAGCAACAGAAGCTCGTTCCGCTGGAGCGCAGTCTTCAGACTGGTCCCACGGCCACGGCCTTCCGGGTGTGCCAGGCTCACCGTGATGGTGGTCCTGATCTGGGGCAGATCGTCCGGCTCGGCCGGCCGCATACGGTACGCTAGCTCGTCCATGAGGGATCACCCGTCGCCCAGGATCGTCGGAGCGACTGGCAGGAAGCGTACTGGTTACGTCCGGCAGCGGCAAGGCATCCGAGATCCCCAGAGCTGCCCCTCGGAAGACCCTGCTCAGGAGATCCCCGCTCAGGAGATCCCCGCCGGCCCGCGCCGAGCGTGGAGCCACTTGAGGAAGAGCAGGCGCGCTGCTTGCTGCGAGCTGAAGCCCGCTGATTCGAGTGAGTACCGCCATTTGAAGAGTGTCAAGCGACGGACGTCCTGCGCCGTCAGCGCGGCGCGCATGCTGCCGCGTGCCAGTCTCGCATCGCGCACAGGCACGGCGGTCAGGCGCGACGCCGCTCCGTCGGTGGTCCCGTCCTCGGTCATCGTCTCTCCAGTCCGTGCGTGGTACAGGCCGGCTGTCCCGTGCTGGGGGCACGCGTATCGTTCCCGCACAGGCCAGCGCGGCCTGTCCGTCCGTCAAGCACGAGCTGAGGGTGTCCCCGCCCGTGGGCTGGCAAAGCCATGCTCCGGCCGCATCTCCTTCCTGAGCCATCTCCGCACGCTCGGGGCTCCTCACCCCTTGTGCCCCGAGCAGCGGCAGCGGCCCGCACGCGAGTGTGTGCTCGCATGTGGCGCCGGGAAGGCTGACCAGCCCGAACGCACGCCGACCGTCGCCGGCCTGTGCGCCCGCCGAGCGACCGACTGACGGCTCGCCCGAGCGGCTACGCCCAGCAAGCGCCGACGCCGGGGCTGCTGGTGCAGCCTGGCTCGGTCGCGCCTGCCGCGCACCGCCCCGATCGATCGCCTGTTGGTTGCCCATCTGGCCTCGCCTCCCTGGCGAGCGCCATCGTACGGGCGCAGGCGTCACAGCGACGTTGCGCGATACAGCACCTTTCGTCTCGGAAACATAACTTCTCGGAGCGGCTCCGGACCGGGCCGCCAGCGCGTCTCAAGAAGGATGTCTCATCTCGGGCCGCGTGAGCGGGGCGGCGGCTGCTCCGGCTGGCGAGGCAGCGAGTCGACAGCTGCAAACATCGGCGCGGACAACGGTGGTCGCGGAAACGCGATGATCCCCGTGGCATTGGGACACGCGTCACCCTGCTCGCGGGACAACTGTCAACGGTGGAGCTGACCTGAACGTCGTATCTTAGCAGTAGCTCACATCACTTGTGTTGATGTGCCAGAGCGCTGACCATCGTGTCGGCTCCGCGCGATGCGCCAACCTCGCGGTCACGTCGAGTTGTGCGAGTCCACGGCCGTTCCGGAGCCTGTCACGGTCGCGCTCCCACCATGCTGCATCACTGAGGGCTCGGTTGCAGCCCTGCGGCGATGCACCATGCTCACTGCGCGAAACTGCTCATGACGTTTGGAGGCAAGAACGATGAGCACGTATGTCCAACCGCGCGCTGCGTTTCTGATCGGCCTGACCGGCGCCTTCGTCGGGATGGGCCTCCGGTCGCTCATCCTTCGCGCTGGCCGCCCCGTCGCCGTCGCCGCGGTACGCGAGGCAATCGCGATGCAAGAAACGGCCATGCTCCGCTGGAACGAGCTGAGTGAGGACGTCGCGGACATTCGGGCGCAAGCTCGGCACGACCTGCACGGTGACGCTGCGAGCGACTGACCCCGCCTGGGACCCCCCGCCTGGGAACACGCACGAGCGCATAGAGCGCTGCTCTGCTTATCGATGACTGGTCGCAGTCTCGCCACGTTTGCTGGCGAGCCTCTTCCCTTGTATGGAGCATCCTCATGAACTCTGGGCAGTTTGGTGGGCCTACCAATCAAGCTGATGGCATCAATTGGGATCGTGTCGGAACCACGATGGTCCGCACTGGCTTCTTCACGCGCCTCCTGGGCATCGCCATCGGGGCGTCGCTGACCGCCGGCCTGCTGGCTGACATCTGGCGCTGGCTGCGTCGCCCGCCTGCTCGATGACGCTGGTCGGCCCACGGTACCGACCGTGGGCCGGTACGGGCCTCCGGCTTTGAACATCGATACGGGAGATGCACCATGGCTGACGTGGTGGTCATCACGCAGCTACCTGGCCGTGTTCGTCTGCGGGTAGCCGGTCTGTACGGCCGGCCGGACCGGGCACACGGCATCGAGCGGGCGCTTGCTACCCTCCGTGGCATCCAGCGCGTCCAGGCCAATCCAGGGAGCGGGCGTGTCCTGGTTGAATATGCCCCAGGCGTGGTGTCGCTCGAGGCGATCCTGGAGACGACGGCAACCGCGCCGGCCGTCCCGCCACCCCCTGCTCGGAAGCGCGAGCAGCAGGACGGCGAGCCGGGCATGCTCGCCTCGGTCATTCGGATCGCCCTCAGCGGGGCGGTCCTGGGCCGTTTTGCGTTCCAGCGGCTGGTGGGCGGCGGGGCGCTGCTGGCGGGGACGCCGTTCCTCAGCCTCGCGTCAGTCGCCACCCTGGTGGCCGGCTACCCGATCTTCCGCCGTGGCTTGATGATTCTCCTCAAGGAGAGGCGTACAGACATGGATCTGCTGATCAGCAGCGCCACGTTCACGTCGCTGATCCTGCGTGAGAGCTTCACGGGCCTGGTGGTGGTCTGGCTGATCAACCTGGGCGACCTGGCTGAGGCGCTCACGCTTCGGAAGTCTCGCCGCGCGATCCGCGATCTGCTCTCAGTGGGCGACGCCTGGGTCTGGATCATCGTCAACGACCAGGAGGTCCGGGTTCCGGTCGCCGAGATCACTGTAGATACGCTCGTGAGCGTCCATGAGGGTGAGAAGATCGCCGTCGATGGTGTCGTGGAGGACGGCGAGGCGACGGTCAACCAGGCCGCGATCACGGGCGAGGCGATGCCAGTGGCCCGCGTGGCCGGAGACCGGGTGTTCGCCGGCACCATCGTTGAGGCCGGCCACATCATCATCCGAACGACGGCCGTTGGGGACGACACGGCTGTCGGCCGGATCATTCAGCGCGTCGAAGAGGCCCGCGAGCATCGCGCGCCAATTCAGTGCTCCGTGGACCATTTCTCGGAGCATTTCGTGCCCTGGTCGTTTGCTCTGGCGGCCACGGTGTTCCTGCTGACGCGCGACTTCCGACGAAGCCTCAGCATGCTGGTCATCGCCTGTCCGTGTGCGGCCGGTCTTTCGACGCCGACAGCTATCGGGGCGGCCATCGCCAACGCGGCCCGGCGCGGTGTCCTGATCAAGGGCGGGCTGTACCTGGAGCTGGCCGGCGACATTGACGCCCTGGTCTTCGACAAGACGGGAACGTTGACGACCGGCATCCCCCGCGTCAGCGAGGTCGTCTCGTGCGCGCCGGACGTGGCTCCAGCGCGGGTCATCGCCCTGGCAGCCGCCGCTGAGCGTCACTCGCATCATCCGTTCGCTGCGGCGATCCAGCGCCACCTCGACGAGCGCGGCATCGTAGCCCCTGCCGCTGCCGACTACGAGACGCTCGTGGCCGTCGGCGTCCGGGCGAACGTGGACGGCATCAGCGTGGCCGTTGGCGGCAGACGCCTGCTATCCCAGTATGAGATCGACGTGCCAGCTACCCAGGCCGGCTACGAGGAGCAAGCGCTGCTCTGGGTCGTCGCCGACGGCCGCCTCCTGGGCTGGATCAGCATCGAAGAGGAGATCCGCGCCGAGGCGCGTCGGGCTGTTGCCGAGTTGCGGGCAGCGCAGATGCGGCGGCTCGTCGTTGCGACGGGCGACCGTGGGGCCGCTGCCGCGCGTATCGCCAGCAGGGTTGGCGTGTCCGAGTACCTGGAAGGCGTCCTGCCTGAGGACAAGCTCACCCTCATCCACCAGCTGCAAGCGGACGGCCATCAGGTGGCGATGGTTGGCGATGGGATCAACGACGCCCCGGCCCTGGCAGCGGCAACCATCGGCTTTGCCATGGGGACGGTCGGCACGGATGTCGCGATTGAAGCGGCGGACATCGCGCTGGCGGGGGATGACCTCTGTCAGGTGCCGAGCGTGATTCGGCTCAGCCGGCACACGCTCGACGTCGTTCACCACAATTTCGCGGCGGCGATTGGGATCAACCTGCTCGGCATCGGCTTGAGCGCCTTCGGCCTGATGTCCCCACTCGTGGGCGCCGTCGTCCACAACCTGAGCACCGTGGCCGTCGTGCTGCACTCGGCACAGCTTGTTGCCTATCGGGACCCTGGCGCGGCGCTACCGAGCCGCGTGAACGGCGAGGTCGATCACCTGCTCGCCCTGCCCGACGGCAACGGGCACATGGAGCACCTGGGCAACGACGCGGCCAACGCCGATGGCGTGCTCGCCGATGGTGTGGTCGCCGATGGTGTGATCGTCGACGGTGTGCTCGCCAACGGCGGCATCGGTCACGAGCGCCTCACTGGGCTCCTGCACGAGCAGCCGGTCGATTTCATCGTACGCCACAACCGTGGGATCGAAGAGAATGAGCACCCGTCCCGTGCGTGAGCTCGCCTGGACATCGCGGATGCCGTTGAGCTGGAGCAGGCTGCTCTCCAGCTCGGCGGCCCACTCCGGGTCGCCCCAGAGCCCGGGGAGGCTCACGCGGACGCAGCCAGGGACGACTTCCTTGACTCGCCGCTCGCCCGCCGCCCGCCGCGTTGGCCGGCAGGCGCAATACTGCCGCTCCAACCGACTGTTGGCACGGTCGTCCAGGAGCGCACCCACAATCGACTTGCCTGCTTGCAGCGTCAGTGAGCGGACCGGAGCCGTACTGAGCGCGGCGAGCACAAGCTGTACAGGGGACATCACCAGCCTCCGTTTTGGGGGCCGGTGTCCGACCCACCCGATCGTCGCTTTCGTCGTCGCGGCGTAGGCGTCCGCTCCCTAACCCCACCCCACACAGGACCGAACCACATCGCGCCACAGCAGATTAGTAAGAGCTAAGACACAGTGTAACCCATTCCTCACTCCGCATTCGAGCATCGAGCCGCTCGGCTCGACAGGAGGCCCCCTATGAGTGGACCAGCCCAGGACTTCCTCACCCAGCTTGTCGTCGGCGAACGAGGCGTCGTCAGCGGGATCACCGGCGAGCATGGCGCGTTGTCGCGGCTCTCCGCGCTCGGCTTCTCGATCGGGACGGAGGTGCAGATGCTTCGGAACGCGAGCCACGGCCCGATGATCGTGCTCGTTCGCAACACGCGGGTTGCCCTGGCACGGGAAGTCGCCGCTGGGATTCTTCTGGAGGGGGCGTGCCATGGGATGCCATAGCCAGCACGGTGACATTCGTGCGCCCAGCCGGTCGGGCGGTCTCGGGCTGCTCAATCGGCGGTCCAGCACGATCTCGGTCGCCATCGCCGGCCAGCCGAACGTCGGCAAGTCCACCGTCTTCAACGCGCTGACCGGCCTGCGCCAGCACGTCGGCAACTGGCCCGGCAAGACCATCGAGCGGCGAACCGGCACGCTGGAGCGCAACGGCCTCGTGCTCGAGCTGGTGGATCTGCCGGGTACCTATAGCTTGAGCGCAAGCTCAGCCGAGGAGCTGGTCGCACGGGACTACATTCTGGAAGCGCGTCCCGACGCGATTGTCCTCGTCACTGATGCGACAGCGCTGGAGCGCAACCTCTACCTCCTGGCCGAGCTGCTGGCGCTGCCGTCACCGGTCGTGCTGGCGCTCAACATGCTGGACGTCGCCGCGAACCATGGGCTCCAGATCGACGCCAGCCGGCTGGAGGCCGAGCTGGGCCTGCCCGTGGTGCCGATGATCGCGACGCGCGGCGACGGCATCGAACGCCTGGTGGAGACGGTCGCACAGGTCGTCGATGGCCGCGCGACCGTTGCCCCCCGACGGCCCCTGCTGACCCTCCCGCATGCAGAAGCCGTGCAGGCGATTGAGACCTCGCTGAACGGCTCGGTGCCCGCGCCGTACTCGACAGGATGGGTCGCGCTGAAGCTGCTCGAAGGCGACCGTGACCTGACGGATCGAGCGCCCGGCTGGCTTACCACCGCCGCCTGGGACGATATTCAGACGCGGCTCGGGCAGCACCCCGGCGCGATGCTCGACATCGCCGGTGCGCGTTACGCCTGGATCGAGGAGGTGGCCCGCGCCGCGACGGTCCAGCCCGCGACTGCCGCCGCCTCGCTGACCGAGCGGGTGGACCGCGTGGCAACCCATCCATTCCTCGGCCTCGCAATGCTGCTGGGCATGCTCAGCCTGGTGTACTGGCTGACGTTCACGCTGGCCGCGCCGCTCCAGGAGTGGCTCGAAGTGACCGTGGTCGATGGGCTCAGCGGGTGGATCCGTGACGACATGGGCTTGCAGCCGGCCTGGCTTGCCAGCTTCCTCATCGATGGCGTGCTCGGGGGGGCTGGAACGGTCCTGACGTTCCTGCCGGTCCTGGTGGTCTTCTTCGCGGCGCTTGGCGTGCTTGAGGACACCGGCTACCTGGCGCGGGTGGCCTACGTGATGGACCGGTGCATGCACGCGATGGGCCTCCACGGGAAGAGCGTCCTGCCGCTGGTGCTCGGGTTCGGCTGCAACGTGCCGGCCATCATGGGCACACGGGTGCTCGAGAGCCGGTCGAGCCGCCTGCTGACGATTGTGCTCGCGCCGTTCGTGCCGTGCGCGGCGCGGTTCGCCGTCCTCGCGTTCCTGGTCCCGGCCTTCTTCTCCGACGCCGCGCCGCTGGTGGCCGCCGGATTGGTGGCGCTGAACCTGGTCGTGCTCAGCGTCCTGGGCGTGGTGCTGCACCGGCTGTTGTTCCGTGGTGAGCAACTGGCCCTGATCATGGAGTTGCCGCTCTATCACCTGCCCAACGCGCGCACCATCGGGCTGTTCGTCTGGAACAACGTCCGCGAGTTCCTGGGCAAGGCCGCCGGCCCGATTGTCGTCCTGTCCATCGCCGTCTGGGCGCTCAGCAGCTTCCCAGGGTCAGAGGTCGAAGAGAGCGTGCTCGGGATGTTCGGGCAGGCCGTCGAGCCGTTCGGCCAGCTCATGGGGATGGACTGGCGGATGATCGTGGCGCTGCTGGCGAGCTTCCCGGCCAAGGAGAACGCCATCGCCGTGCTGGGCGTGCTCTACGGCGCCGGTGAGGAAGGCGTCGGCCTGGCCGAGCAGATGGCCGAGCAGGTGTCCGTCGCCGGGGCGGTGGCTTACCTGGCGATGCAGATGCTGTTCATCCCCTGCATGGCGACCGTCACGATGATCTACCGCGAGAGTCAGAGCGTGCGCTGGACCCTCTTCAGTCTCGGCCTCTCGCTGTCGATCTCGCTGCTGGCAGGGCTGCTGCTCTATCAGGGGCTGTCGCTGTTCGGGCTGGGAGGCTGAGTCATGCTCCGACAGGTGCTCCAGTCGCTGGCCGACGGGCGGGTGACCCGCCCGGACGAGCTTGCCCGCTCGCTGGGGGTCAGCATACGGCTGCTCGGCCCGATGCTGGACGATCTCCAGCGTCGCGGGTACCTCGCGCCCCTCGCCATGCCGTGCGCCTCGCCCTGCGAAAGCTGCCCCATCGCAGCAGCCTGCACGCCGGCCCAGGCCCGCCTGTGGACGCTGACGGCGCACGGCCGGACGGCGCTGTCAGCGTCGTCCACCAGAAACCAGGCAGAGAAAAGCCCGCGCACCTGACACGTACGCGGGCTGCGAGGGCGGATGCGGCGGCTGGTGACCACTGCTTCCTGACCGTATTGTGTAGCACGAACCGTTCCAGCGGTCACCTTTTGGCGGTTGTTCCCATTTTCTAACACGAATTATATATCTCTCGATCAGGCGTTGCGGTAACCAAACCTCTACCAGCCAGGAGATGTACGCCGGGTGAATATCGTCGATAATAGAATCGGCGGGTAAGTCTGGCGTGGGGTAGTCCCCCCAAGGCAGCTGGTGGCCTTGCTGACAGCGCCGGGAGTGCGGGCGGCGACGATGCCGCCTTTCCGCTTCTCTCCCATTGTGCCGTTCCGTCCGAAGGGCCGCGGACGGGACGAGCGCCAGCTCTCACGCGGGCGCTCTGGCAGGGCAGGGCGTGCTCTGGCGGTCGGGACCAACGTGTCACTTGGTGTGGCTCCCGACACCGTGTACGCTGGCAGCGCCGACCGGTGGGATGCCCCCCTCCTCGGCGCCGGCCGGGCCTGATCCCACGGGCTCGGCCTTTTCTCTCGGGCGATCTGTCGGCGCCGGCCGCCCCGATCGGCCCGCCGACCCCTGTACCACAGTACCGAAGACGGGGTATCGTCATGCTTCCGTCAGGATGCTACGATGGCGCGGGCATCACCCCACGGTGGGCCAGTCGCCCCCGGTGGGCCCGGGTTGACGGCGATCTCCACCGAATCGCAACCGAAGGGGGCGCAGCGGCCTCGCGCCGGGGCGCACAATCGAGTACAGTGCGGGAAGCAGCTGTGCGTGGACGCTCTTCGGGGGCTGGTCGCGCTGGCCGTTGTGTTGGCTCGTCCGTTCTTGATGGACGGCACACGACGGAGTTGTGAGTAGCGCGGCACGCCCTTCGGGGGCGGCGTCGAAGAGTGGGGGGCAGCTTGAAGCGGGGGCTTCGGGCCTCGGGGCGCGCCGGTCTGATCGGGGTCAGGCTGTTGATCCTGCTTGCCGTTGCGGCTGCGGGCCTCCTTGGCACGGCCCAGACGGCGGCCGGGCTGGCCCGCGCGCAGATCGCAGCCGGGGCGACCTTGACGGTCCTGCGCGGCTCGGTCGGCGTGCTGCGGGCGGATGGGACGCCCGTCTCGCCGGCCGGCAGCGGACTCGCGCTCGCCGAGGGCGACCAGATCGCCACGGTTGGGCGCGCCGCCGCGCTCGTCACCTTCTTCGAGGGGTCCGAGCTGGAGCTTGGCGCGGACACGACCATCGTCCTGCGTGACCTGGCCCGTCAGGGGCAGGTCACCACTATCACCATCGAAAGCGTCGTCGGCACCACCGTCCATCGCGTGGTCACCCTCTCGTCACCCGGCTCCTCGTACCGCATCGAGGCCGGCGGCTCGGTGGCGGTGGTGCGTGGGACCGTCTTCGGCCACCATGTCGATCCATCCGGGGACGTGACGCTGGCTGTTGGCGAAGGGATCGTCGATTTTCCGCGCGCCGGGATGCAGCTACGGCGCGGCGAGAAGCGGACCAGCACCTCGCGCGGCGACATCGTCGACAGCAGGTTTGACGCGGCCGGCTCGCTGTACAACGCCGTGACCGAGGCGACCACCAGCGGTAACCCGACGGGCACCGACAACCCGGGCATCGGAACCGGCTCGTACACCGCGCCGCAGCACGGCTCCCAGAACCAGGAGCGCGAGCAGCAGGAGCGCGACACCCCACAACAACCGCAGGCTGGCAGGACGTTCCTGATCGCCGCCGCGCCCAGCGGCACCGTCCGCCTGGACGTCGCGTCCACGGCTGGCTTCGCCATTGGCGACCTGATCCAGATCGGCACGCCGCCCGCCTCGGAGACCGGCATCGTCGTCGGCTTCGGCTCGATCATCGTCAGCCAGCCGCTGACCGGATCGTACGGCGCGGGCACGGGCGTGGAGGTGGTCCGGAGCGGCGTCCCGACGCCCACGGGGACGGTCGGGGTGATCGGGACGACCGTCCCGACGCCGACCGCGACGGCAACCAGCACTGCGATCGCTGTGCCGCCGACCAGCACCCGGACGCCGACCAGTACGGCAACCCGTACGCCAACCGCGCCGCTGCCGACCAGCACGCGGACGCCGACGGCCACGGCGACAGGCTCTCCAACACCGACCAGTACCCTGACGCCCGTGCCATCGGCCACCAGCACGGCCACTGCCACCAGCACAGCCACCGCCACCCGAACGGCCACCGCGACCAGCACGGCAACGGCCACGGCCACCAGTACAGCCGCGCCCACCATCACCAGCACGCCGACCAGCACGGCCCTGCCATCTTGCAGCGGGCCGTTGGCGCGCGAGCTGGCGTCCATCGGCAGTGGCGCCGCTGCCGCCTACACCCAGAGCGTGTCAGGCGGCGTCGCGGTGCGCGTCGAAGCCTCGCTGACGGGAGCGCCAGCGGACACGACCTACGATGTCTACGTCGATGCCGGCGGCGGATCGGCTGGCGACCACCATCACGTGGGGACGCTCCGCACCGACGCCACCGGCGCAGGCTTCTTCTCCGGCAGCGTCACCATTCCGAGCATCGCCGAGCGGATCGACGTCGAGCTGGTCCTGAGCGGCGGATCCGCCACCAACCATCAGTACATCCGCCAGGAGTTCACGCCCTGCCTGGAGCCCCCGACCAGCTAGTCAGCGGCCAGACCTCGTGCCTGTCGGCCGGACTGGCCGGAGCGCTCGCGCAATGGAGCTTGCGGCCCGGTGGCGCGAGTCGGCCGGCTAGTCGTCTTCGTCCTCGACTTCGAGATCGCGCGCCAGGATCGAGCCGTCTGGCTGCTCCTTGCCCTCCACCTCGACCAGCGCACCGACCGCCAGCGGTCCCTCTTCCTGATCGATCTCGGTGGCGTCCGTCACCACCACGGTCCGACCGCTCACCTGCCACGTCCCGATGAGGCCCGTCGCCGGCATCGCCTCGACGACCCCATCCAGCTCGGTCTCGCCGTTCGGGTTCACCACCTGGGCGAACGCCGTCCCCATCTCGTCAAACTCGGCCACGGCGGCAACGCCAACGGCCACGCTGAACGCCATCGCACCCGCCAGCAGGAGCCGCCGCACTCGGAATCGTCCCATGATCTCCCTATCTCGCTGCCACGCCGGTGGCAACGTCCGTCATGACCGTTCTAGCATGGCGACTGCTCGGGCGGCCAAGGATTCTCGTCGCGGGAAGTCGTAGTCGAGCGCCTGTCACCGGCGTGCATGCACGGTACTACCGCGCGGCACGCCGTCCCTTCATGGTCACGGGGATGATCCACCAGACCGCGCCAATCATTCCAGCGATCACCCCGGCGACCACCAGTGACGGCGTGAACCCAACGATCTCATTGGCCACCAGCTGCGATGCCAGCACCAGCGCCAGCGAGAATGCTGCCATCCCGATGACGATCATCCGGGTAGCAACGTGCTTGAAGTGGAGACGCTGACGGTCGTAACGACCGATGCACCCGGACGCCGAGCTGCCCGACTGACCCGCCGCCCCACCGTATACTGGAGGCATGGCAGGCCGAGCGGACGCAACGCGCATCCTGGTCGTCGACGACGAGGCGAACCTGGTCGAGCTGGTGCAAGGCTACCTCGAACGGGAGGGCTACGAGGTCTACACGGCCAGCGACGGCGTGGCCGCCCTGTCGCTCGCGCGCGAAGCTCAGCCAGACCTGGTGGTGCTGGACCTGATGCTGCCGGGCCTCGACGGCCTGGAGGTCTGCCGGCGCATCCGCCAGTTCTCGGACGCGTACATCGTGATGCTGACGGCCCGCGCCGAGGAAGTGGACAAGGTTGTCGGGCTGTCTGTCGGCGCGGACGACTACCTGACCAAGCCGTTCAGCCCGCGTGAGCTGGTGGCGCGCGTCCAGGCGATGCTCCGACGGCCCCGCACGGGCGCTGCCGCCGAGCCGCCGCCCCCCGAGCCGTTCCAGTTCGGCGAGCTGACCATCGATCCGGCCCGCCATCTGGTCTGCAAGCGCGGCGAGCCGGTCACGCTGACGGCCCGCGAGCTGGCGATCCTCACCATCCTCGCGGCGCACCCGGGCCACGTCTTTACGCGGGGGCAGCTGTTGGACCGGGTCTGGGGCAGCGCGTTCTACGACGATCATGTCGTAGATGTCCACGTCGGGAACCTGCGCCGCAAGCTGGAGGACGATCCGCAGCGCCCCCGCTGGGTCCAGACGGTCCGAGGCGTCGGGTATCGGCTGGCGGAGGGCGCGCCGTGAACGCGCTGCGACGGGCGTTTCGCGGCCTGCATGCGCGCCTGCTCCTGGCGCACCTGCTGGTGATCGCCGTTGGCCTGACGACGCTCTACCTGGCGGCGACGGTGGCCGCGCCCCGCATCTTCGAGCGCAACATGATCGCCAACGCGCGGCGCGGCCCGGCGCTCGGGCCGAACGCCGGGGCCGGCTCCGGGTCGGGGGCCGGCGGCCAGCTCGCTCGGCCGCAGCAGCCGCCCGGCATGGGGCCGCTCGGCGTGATGTCTGCCGAGCTGGAGCGGCGCGTCACCGAGAGCTACCTCGCCTCGATTGCCGACTCGCTGCTGGTGGCCGGCAGTGCGGCGCTCGCCACGGCGGTTGTCGTCAGCGTCTTCGTCTCGCGCGGGATCGCCCGCCCGATTCACCGGCTGGCCGGCGCGAGCCATCGACTGGCGGACGGGCACTATGACGAGCGCGTCCCCGTGGAGGGCGCGACCGAGACCCGCCAGCTTGCCGCCAGCTTCAACGCGATGGCGACGGCGGTCGAGGATGCTGAGCGGCGGCGGCAGGAGCTGATCGGGGATGTGGCTCACGAGATGCGGACGCCGATTGCCACGCTCGAAGGGTATCTCGAAGGGCTGCTCGACGGCGTGATCGCGCCGTCTGACCGGGTCTGGGCGAAGCTGCACGACGAGGCTGGCCGGTTGCGGCGGCTGGTCGAAGACCTGCACGAGCTGTCACGAGCTGAGGCGCATCAGTTGCCAGTCGTCGTGCGGCCCACGGCCCCCGCCGAGATCGTGCGGCCGGCCGTCGAGCGCGTCGAAGGCGACGCCGCCGCCCTGGGCCTGACCGTCACCGTCGAGACGCCACCGTCTCTGCCGCTCGTCTCGGCGGACCGCGAGCGGGCGATCCAGGTGCTGACGAACCTGCTCACCAACGCGCTGCGCTACACGCCGCCGCCGAGGCAGATCGTGGTGCGCGTCGCGGCCGAGCCGGATGCCGTGCGTTTCACGGTGACGGACAGCGGGATCGGCATCGCCCCGGAGCATCTGCCGCGCGTCTTCGAGCGGTTCTACCGGGTGGACAAGTCCCGCTCGCGGGCGATGGGCGGGGCCGGGGTTGGGCTGACGATCGCACGGGCGCTGGTGGAGATGATGGGCGGCCGGATGATGGCAGAATCGGAGGGCGAGGGGCAGGGCGCGACGTTTGCGTTTGTGCTGCCCCTGAGCGATGGCCCGCCAGCGTCAGGCAGCCACCAGGCCGGGCCGGCGCCCGACGAGGCCGCCCCAACATCGGGCCAGGACACGCCCGAGCCCCGCCCGACGAAGCCGCTCGCGCCGGTCTCTTGACCGCCTGGGGGGCACACGAGGCCCCTCGCGGCGATGTCACCGTCAGGCCGTCCGGCCGTGCGCCGCGAAGAATGCCCAGATCTCCTCGCTGGCCGACATGCTGCTGGTCGGGATGTTCCGGCGCACGGCAGCCGTGGTACGAGGCCACTCGTGGCCGCCGCCGTCAAGCGTCCAGAGGGTGACTTCGGCGCCGTCTGCGCCGCCGCCGTAGGTGTCACGGCGGACGGGGCCAGTCGTCTCGGTGGTGGGCGTCGGCGTGCAGCGGTTCGCTTTGACCCAGAAACTGATGGTGTCGGCAACGGAGATGAAGTCGCCATTCCGATTGGCGTTGCCATCCCCGCCGTTGTAGGGGACCAGCGGATCAGCCGTGCCGTGCACGTGGACGATCGAGATCGGGCGGCTGGGCTGCTGAACGGTCTGGGTCTGGCCGCTCGGCCTGGTGTACCCGGCCGAGCCGGCGACGGCCCCGGCCGCGGCGAAGAGGTCGGCGGCTTCGGCCGCGAGCCGGTAGGTCATCAGCGCGCCGCTGGAGTGGCCGCAGACGAACAGGCGGCGGGCGTCCAGGAAGCGAGCACGCCCCTCGCGGTCGACCAGCGCGCGGATGAAGCCGATGTCGTCCGGCCGGTAGGGGCCGCCGGGCAGTCCGACGAACCCCTCGTTCCAGGTGGGTGGGTTGCCCAGCGCGTCCGGGTAGGCCACGACGAACCGGTGCTGGTCAGCCAGCTCGTTGAAGCGGAACATCAGCTCGGAGACACGGCCATTGCCGCCCCGCCCGTGCAGCGCGACGAGCAGCGGGGCCGGTGCTGACGGATCGAGGCCGCCCGGCTCGTAGCGGATGTAACGCCGCTCGACCTCGCCCACCCTGAGCGTCTGGACCGAGCGATTGACCGCCTGGCCCGATGGTGCGCCCCGCACGGCCGGGGTCGTGGCGGGGCGCGCCCGCGGCCCGACGATAGCTCCACCTGTCGCGCCGGCCTGGGAGGCCGCACCGCTTGCGCCGGCCTGTGCTGTCGCTCCGGTCGGCTGTGATGCCGCTCCGCTCGCCTGCGCTCGCGCGGCCCCGCACCCCCCGAGCAGGCTGGCGCTTGTCCCGAGCGCCAATGCCAGGAATGCCCGCCGGCTGGCCGTGCGCCGCCCGGCGATCTGACCCATGTATCCCGAGAAGTCGCTCATGCTCTCGCCCCCGAAGCGATGCTGACGTGGTACTGGGTGTGTCTGCCTCGACCACGATACCGCCTCGGTCACGGCGATTCGATGGCCGAACTGTCAAGAATCTGTGTCCAGCCCGGTGGCCGCCTGGGAAGGCGGCGCTGATGGTCCTCATCCTATGATCCTCCCGCACGTCGCCGGGCTGCTCCGCCGCGGCCGGCCTCAGGGAGGGATCAGCATGAAGATCACGGATGTCGACGTCTACACCGTCGATCCGTCGAAGTTCACCACGCCGAACAGCGTGGAGTACCCCGATATCTGGACGTTCGTGCGGGTCCGCACGGACGAGGGCGTCTACGGCTGGGGCGAGTGTACGAACTTCCCCGGCAACGGCAGTTTGATGATCGCCGACGCCATCCACCACCTGAAGCCGTGGATCGTCGGCGAAGATGCTGCCGACATCAACGCGATGTGGCACCGGATCTTCCGGAAGGCGGCGTACCTCGGGCCGCGCGGGCTGCCAACAGCTGTCGTTAGCGGGTTGGACATCGCGCTCTGGGATATCAAGGGCAAGGTGACCGGCCGCCCGATCTACGATCTGCTCGGCGGGAAGGTCCGCCCGAGCATCCCCACCTACGCCAACGCCTGGTTCTTCGCGCTGGACGGCTTCCCGTTCGCCAAGACCCCCGAGGAGTACGCCGCGGCGGCCAAGCGAGCCGTGGCGAAGGGGCACACGGTCATCAAGTGCGACCCCTTCCTGGAAATGGAGCAATTTCATACTGGCTACCTGGCCGGGCAGATCTCCCCCGAGGGCGAGGACTTCGGCGCCAACATCATCGCCGCCATGCGCGAGGCCGTCGGTCCGAACATCGGGATTCTGCTGGACGCCCACGGCCACTACAACGTGCCCACCTGCGTCCGCATCTGCAAGCGGCTGGAGCCGTACAACCTGGGCTGGTTCGAGGAGCCGACGCCGCCGGAGAGCATCCAGGCACTCCGCGCCGTCCGCGAGCAGATCAACATCCCCGTCTGCGTCGGCGAGCGGCTGTACACTCGCCACGACTTCCTGCCCCTCCTGGAGCAGCACCTGACGGACTACATCATGCCGGACATCGTCTGGACCGGCGGCATCTCCGAGATGCTCCGCATTGCCACCATGGCCGAGGCGTACCACGTCCCGATCAGCCCGCACAACGCGATGGGGCCGCTGCAAGTCCTCGCCGGCGCGCACACCATGATGACCGTGCCCAACTTCTACCGGCTCGAACACAACATCGCGAACTACGCCAACTACAACCACTTCCTCGATCACCCCATCGATTTCCGGGGCGATCAGTTGTTCCTGTCAGAGCGCCCCGGCCTCGGCGTGGACTTCGACGTGGAGAAGCTGGAGGCGCACGCGGTCTACCGAAGGCCGGGTACGTAGCGCTCGGAGAGCGCGCGGACGGGGCTCTCTCGGGCGCTGGATTGTATGCGTCAAACACTCGAACCGCGGCCTGATCGGCCGTGAGTGCAGCCCGTACTCGTGCAGCCCGTACTCGTGCAGCCCGCACGAGTACGGGTCGGGAGCTTGCACTATCCCCGGGTGCGCTGTGGAGCCCCGCGATGCTAGAGAGCGTGGAGTGCCGCCTTGATCGAGGCGGTGACATGGTGAATCGGAGCTCCAGGCTCGACGTCGAACGGCGAGCCGATGTTGACGGTCACGCGGCCGGGACGTAGCAGGACGCTGCCCTTCGGTAACACTTCAAACAGACCACGCGTCCGGATCGGCACCACCGGTAGACCAAGCGTGGCGGCAATCAGTCCGACACCGTGCCTGAACGGCCCTATCTCGCCGGAAGTCGAGCGCGTGCCCTCCGGGAAAAAGAGCATCGACCAGCCACTCTCTTTCAGACGCGTACACTGGTCGAGCAGTGGCCGAATGTCGGCTCCTCGGGTGAGCGGAAAAGCCCCGACACCGAGGCCCACCATCGCGCCAACGAGCGCATGGTTGTAAAAGTAATCACGCGCTGCCCCCACCGCAATCCGACGCCGCCGTTCGGCCGGTAGTGCCCGCAGCACCACGGCGGTGTCCAGGTGACTGATATGGTTCGCTACGAAGAGCACCGGCCGATCCATCTGCTCGATCCGCTCCAGGCCGCTCACTTCGGTCCGAACCAACAGCCCCAGTAGACCAAAGAGCGGTGCCTGTATCCAGCCGCGCGCCACCACCGACAGCGGCGAGTACGGCCACCCGGGCCTGCCGACACTCGACGGCCGGGGCGGTGCCAGCACCAGTGGAGCACCCGAGCGCTGGCGCATCATTGCCCCACCTCCGCTCTCTGGAGATCGTTCACGGCCGCTGCGAGAGTCTCAGAGGGGTTACGCGGTGCAAACCCGAGCTCGGTGCGGGCCTTCGAAGCGTCAGCGTACCAGAAGCAGGTCGACATCTCGAGGCCCGCCGGGTCCAAGAGCGCTCTCTGAGCCGCGAGCGGCAGCAGCCTCAGCACGCCTGCCGCATCCTGCACCAGCGGCGTCGGAAGCCCTGGCAAGTTCCTGGCCGGTCGTCCTTCAATCTCCGCCAGCCGGCTCGTCAACTCGCGGAAGCTCACGTTCGCGGTGGTTAGCAGGTAGCGTTGGCCTGCCCGCCCCCGTGCCGCGGCCACTGGCAGGATCGCCGCGACGTCGCGCACGTCCACAAAGCTGAGCCCACCGCGCGGGACGAACGGGAGTCGACCATCCAGAAACGGCATGATCGACGCGTTCGTCGAGGACGGACCACCGCACGGCCCAAGGACCAGGGTCGGGTTGACGACGACTGTCGGAAGATCGTGCTCGGCGGTGGCCTGCAAGACAAGCTTCTCCGCAAATATCTTGCTCACGTAGTACGGCCAGCGGCTCACCAGTGTGTACGGGTATGCCGCCCCCTCGTTGTGCAGGACTGGGCGGCGCGAGACAGCGATGGTACCGGACGTCGACACAAACACCAGCCGCTCGGGGCGGTAGCGTGCGGCGGCGGCACAGACGCTCCTGGCCCCTTCGACGTGGGTCGAGAAGAAGTCTTGCCGATCCGACCGGCGACGGGACACAGGGCCAGCCAGGTGGTAGACCTGATCGACCCCATCCATCGCGCGAAACACGCTCGCGGCATCCGCCACGTTGCCTCGTACGACCTCAACGGCAGGATCGTCGTCGGCTGGGGTAGATTCGCGACAGAGCAGTCGTAGGCGGGTCTCCGGCTCGGTGCGGCGCAGGTGGGCAACCAGATGGCGCCCGAGAAAGCCGGTGCCCCCGGTGACGAGCACGTGTTTCATGCCGGTGGTCCCGTGAGATCGGCCATCACAAGGGGCGGCATCCGAAAAAACGTGACGCTGGGTCGATGTCCAAGGTACGACTGCGCGAACGCCAGCGCCTCGTCCATGCTCGTCGCCGTGTCCCAGCCCAGACGCGCGGCCGTCTCCGGCTCCCTCGCGCCGACGACGATCACCTTGCCGAGATGGGCGCGGCCCGCTTCGCCCCAATACCACATATAAAACGGATGGACGCCATGGTACGCCTTGCCCTCGCGGTAGAGGTGGCGGTAGCCCGCGTCCTGGGCAAACTCTGCCTCGAATCGGTGCTGGAGCTCAAAAGCGTCGCGCGTCTCCGGCAGCAGACGGTGGAAGAACTCGATATACGAGGGGTGCTGCTCGGCATCGAACTCGTCGTAGAGCGGATGGGTGACGATCATCACACCGCCTTTTCGGACCAGCGGGTGCCCACGGTACATGTGGAAGGTGTACGCGAGCGCCATGACCTGGACGAGCAGTGGGTTCAGGGCCGAGTCGATGTTGTACGGCGAGAGGTACGGGATGCCAGCGATCATGACATCCGCCTGACCGTCCACAGGAACGCAGTACTGCGCGTAGCAGTACGCCAATGTCCGCTCGTGAACCGCGAACGTCTCGCCAGCGTGGATCGCGATCGGCTCATACGGGGCCGAGATCTGGTGCAGCATCTTGCGCTTGATCGTCCGTGGTGACCGCGCCAGCATCGCCCGAGTCGCATGGAAGGCGGCCCAGTCCACCGTGTTGAACGCCTCCTCCGACTTCGAGAGGAACGCCGCTTCAGGGCCGAAAGCGCGGTTGTTCAAGACCGTCTCGATGTGAAAGACGTTGACGTGCTGGTTGAGGATCTGCGCGATCCGGTCGCAACTGGCGGTCAATGCCGAGCGGGTGTGGTCCATCAGCGAGTCGCTCGCGCGAATGGTGCCCGGGTTGTGGTGAGCCTGGAGTGTGCCGTAGTCAGTCAGCCCCACGCCGACGGACTTGCTGCCGCCGTCCATCGGCACGAGATTGACGTTCACGTAGATCAGCAAGTCGGACTCGGCGGCCCGACGGTTGAGCCTGACCTTCTCCCCGTGACGCGTCTCTCCGAGTTCCACGATGCCGTTCGGCGCTTCGGCGTCATGGTTGAAGAGCCGGTCCGGGTAGAACGCGCGAAAGATCTTAGATCCTACCAACCATTGCATTTCGGAGGGGGTGATGCGCCGGTGGAACGCCGTCGCCACCACGATCTGGATGTCATCAATGCCGTGCTCGGCCAGCATCTCCAGGAGCACGGTCAAGACCGACTGCCGAATGTCCGGCCGGCGCATCTTCGGGAGCGGCAGCGACACGTCGTCAATCGCGATGGTGATCTTCTGGCCGGGCTGCAGGCATGCCGCGAGCGGGTCCGATCCCTCAGGGTTCGCCAGTGCGTACTTGATCGCGGCCTCGCGGTTCGGGAGGCCGGGAATTGGTGGCTTCGACGAGATGACCCGAGTCCCGGCTGGGAGCTTGACGGAAAGCAAATCTTCGCCGGACCAGATCACGCGCGGCGCTGAGCGAGAGTCAAGCTCGGTGACACAGCCATCGTCGGGCACCAGCGCCCGGCGGCCTACCGCGTTCGGACGCGGGTCACCAAAGATACTCGGGTCCGCATACAGAGGTCGTTCAGACATGAGGCTGATCTCGCCAGTTCATGATGGGCCAGCCACGGGACTGTGCCACACGTCGAAGCCGAGGATCGGGATTGACGGCAAACGGCTCGCCCACCGCGTCGAGCATCGGTAGATCAGAGAGACTGTCAGAGTATGCCCGGGCGGTGGCCGGTGTGGTGCCATGCGCTTCGCAGATGCGCCGAATTGCGACAGCCTTCTCGCCTTCTGCCAGCAGCGGCGCCACGACTTCGCCGTTGGCGATGCCATCGCGATAGACCAGCCGATTGCACACGAGATCGTCGAAGCAGAGTTCGGCGGCCACCGGCGCCAGCGCTACGTCGAGTTCGCCGCTCAGCAGCACCAGCCGATACCCGTTCGCGCGGTCCGCCGCCAACGCAGCACGCGCCGCCGGGTAGATACTCCGACGGACCTGCTCGTCAAGCAGGCGGCCGGCCAGCTGAATGAGCACCTGCTGGTCCAGGCCACGGTACTCGCGGAAGAACAGTTCGTTGAACCTGCGGCGAGAGAACTGATTCACTCCCACAAAGAGCGGCACCTTCAGCAGCAGCCTCGCTTGCCGCGAGAGCGCCTCCAGGCGCGAGTCTAGCCGCCCGGCGAAGTAGGCGTAACGATGGACAATCGTCCCAGACGCCAGCGTGCCATCAAAATCGTAGAAGGCGAGGCGAACTGGCTCGCCCGACCCAGTCGCGCCTGGTTGGCGCTGTGAATGGTCGATCGCCTGCATCCGTAGTCCTCTGCGTCGTTCCTGGCCTGGCAGGCCTTGCACTCGCCCACGGTACGACGAAGCCGTGCGATGCGCCACGAGGAATGCGCAGCTTAACCCGCGACTAATCGCGGGTTAAGCTGCGCATTCCTCGTGGCGTCCTTCGCAGACGGGGCGTTAAGGTGAGCGATGCAAGGCACAAACTCGATGGGACGCATGTCATGGCTGTGACGACCGAACCCGTGGACCCACCGGCCGCGCCGCCGCACGTACCCGCTCCGGACGGCAGCGCGCAGCCGTTTCGGATCGCGAGTTTGCCTGTCCGACGCCGGCGCCGCGCGAATGGCCTGGTCCGGATCGTCCTCCTGTTGACCATGGCACTCGTAGCCGCCGGGCTGGCATGGCTCGGCATCCAATCCTGGAGCGTGTTCCAGCCTCTGGCTCGGGCAGACGCATCCGGAGTGATCGAGGCCGAGGAAGTGCTCATCAGTTCGGAGGTCGCCGCCCGGCTGGTGGACCTCCGGGTGGAGGAGGGCCAGACCGTCCAGGCGGGGACGGTCCTGGCGCGGCTCGACGACGCTGCCATGCAGCTCCAGCTCCAGTTGGTCGACGCGACGGCAAAGCGAGCGCTCGACGTCGAAATGGCCAAGTACACCCTGCGCGCTCCCATCACCGGTCAGGTCACGCGCACGCCCATGCGACAAGGCGAGCTGACGCTGCCGGGCCAGCCCGTCGTCGCGCTGACTGATCTCTCACGGGTGAAGGCGACGATCTACGTTCCACTACGCGACCTGGGCCAGGTGGCTGTCGGACAGGCCGTGGCCATCTCGGCCGATCATCTGCCGGGGCTGTCATTCTGGGGCATGGTCACGTCGATCAACGGGCGCGCGGAATACACGCCTCGGAACACGCAAACCGCACGTGATCGATTGAATCTGGTGTTCGGCGTCAAAGTGCGGATCGACAATCCGGATGGGTTGCTACGGCCCGGCGTTCCTGTGGATGCCAGGTTCGTGCCCGGCTCGTCCACCAGGTAGCGCATAATGGCGTCCATCTGGCGACGGTGCTCCGTGGTCGGTCGATGCGCGGGGAGGCGCCCGGGGGGATGATCGACGCTTGGGAGCGGATCGGCGCGGTAGCGCTCAAAGAGTTCGCCCACGTCTTCAAGCATCCGCCCACGGTGGCGATGCTTATTCTGTTGCCCTCGGTCCAGCTCTTGATTTTCGGCTACGCCATCAAGGCGGTCGTCGACCACATTCCGACCGTCGTGCTGGACGAGTCGCAGACGCCGGACAGCCGGGCGCTCGTGGCGGCCTTGGAGAACAGCAGCTACTTCACCATTGTTGCCAACGTCGGCACCTATCAGCAGGCGGTCGCGGCCATCGACGGTGACCGGGCGAAAGTCGGTCTGGTCATCCCGGCCGACTTCGGTGATCGAGCGATCCGTGGCGAACTGGCGCTCGCGCAGCTCCTCATTGACGGCTCGGACCCTGGGTCGTCCCAGGCGGCACTGTTCGCAGCGGGCAGCATCGCGCAGGTCCACTCGAGCGATCTCGCGGCCACCGCCATGGCGCGCCTCGGACGCGGTGGACCGCCACCCGGCCTGGAGTTGCGACCGGTCGTGCTGTACAACCCGAGTCTGGAGAGCATCCGCTTTCTCCTGCCCGGTCTGGTCGGGTTGATCCTCCAGCAGCTTGCACTCTCCTCCACCGCTCAAGCAATCATCCTCGAGCGCGAGTGGGGAACGCTCGAACAGCTCCGCATCACGCCGCTTCGCCCCATGGAGCTGATGTTCGGCAAATGTATCCCGTATGCCATCCTCTCGCTGGCCGCCGCGACGCTCACGATGCTGGCAGCCTGGCTGGTCTTTGGTACCGAGGTGGCCGGCAGCGTTCCGCTGCTCTTCGTGCTCTCGTTTCTGTTCCTGCTGGGCTCCCTCGGCGCCGGGTTGTTCATCTCGACGGTCGCGTCCACCGAGCTGGAGGCGCGGCAATACAACGACCTCTTCCTGCTGCCCTCCTACCTGCTGACCGGCTTCCTGTTTCCCCGGGAGGGCATGCCCGTCATCGCGCAGCAGATCAGCAGCCTCTTGCCACTGACACATTATCTGAAGGTCTCACGCGGCATCATGCTGAAAGGCGTTGACATCGACGTGCTCTGGCCTGCCACGGTCCCGCTCCTGATCTTCGCCGTGATCGTCTTCGCCGGGGCCGCCTACCGCCTGTCGAGGCAGCGCGAGTGACATCCGCTGTGCCGATCATCGAAGTCCACGAATTGACAAAGCGCTACGGCGCTCGCACCGTCGTCGATAACGTCTCATTCGAAGTTGCACCGGGCGAAGTGTTCGCGCTGATCGGGCCAAACGGCTCCGGGAAGACGACGACGATTCGGATGCTCTGTGGCCTGTTGGAGCCGACATCCGGCTACGCACGCATCCTGGGCTACGACGTCGTGAGCGACGCCGCGAAGGTCAGACAGCAGATCGGCTATATGAGCCAGCGATTCTCGCTCTACCAGGATCTCACCGTCCGGGACAATCTGAACTTTTACGCTCGGGTCTACAACGTCCCGCGCGCAACGCGTGGGGATCGCCTCCGCGAGCTCGTCGCCATGTGTGGCCTCGAAGGTCGGGAGCGACAGCGGGTCAGGGAGTTGTCCGGCGGCTGGAAGCAGCGTCTGGCCCTGGCGTGCGCGATCATCCACCGACCGCCGCTGCTCTTCCTGGATGAGCCGACGGCGGCGGTAGACCCCGTCTCGCGCCGCCGTTTTTTCGCTACGATCTTCCGCCTCGTCCGCGAAGGCGTCACGGCATTCATCACGACCCACTACCTGGAGGAGGCCGAGTACGCCAATCGCGTCGGTATGATCCAGGACGGCATCCTTCACGCGTTGGCGTCGCCGGCTGAGCTCAAGCAGGGTGCGCTTCGTGGCAAACTCTACAGCGTCGGCAGCCCAACGCCAATCGACACCGTTGAGGCGATCCGTGACGCACCGGGCGTGCGGGAAGCCGTCCTGTACGGCCAGACCATCCACGTGCTCGTCGATCCGCTTCAGCAATCGGCCGACACCCTCCGGGACTGGCTCGGCGCGCGGCAGTTCGCGGTCACGAACGTCACGGAGATCGAGCCGTCACTCGAAGACGTGTTCATCAGTCTGCACAGCGGCTTCTCGATGGGCGGGGACGGTTCGCGGGCGGAAGTGGAACCCGGTCGGCTACGGCTGATCCCGCTGTTCGCGGGTCTCGATGGCGAGAGCCTGGCGGTCATTGCGAACCGATTCGTGACGCGGCAGGTGCCGGCCGATCACCTGCTGGTCAGGCAGGGCGAGCTCGGCGACCGGTTCTACGTCATCGTCAATGGCAACGTTGACGTGACCCGGTCAGGTCCGGGCGAGGCCGACCAGCACCTGGCCATGCTCGGACGCGGCGACGTCTTCGGCGAGATCGCACTGATCCGGAATCAGCCGCGCAATGCCAACGTGCGGACACTCACGCCGTGCCTGCTGCTGACCCTCGACCGAACGCCGTTCCTGGAGCTCCTGGAGACGAGGCCACTCCTGCGGCAGTACGTCGAACGGATCGCCGACGAGCGTCTCGGGCAGCGGTGATCGGGGCCGGAGTCGCGGGTAAAGCTGCGCATTCCTCGTGGCGCGCGGCGTAGCTCCACCGTATCGTGGGTGGCGACAGGCGCACGCGGCAGAACGGGAACAGAAGGCGGGCGATGGAGATGGCCGACGTGCCGGCGGTTGACACCCCTGAGGTGGCATGGGGACGCTACGAACCGGAGGGCACGCGGGCACCACGCCTCGATCTCGTTGAGCGCCGGGCCGAGGCGATGGTGGCCGAGTCGCGCAGGATCATCGCCGACCTGTTCGGCATCGAGGATCCCGCGCCGGGCACGGAACCGGCTCGGGAGGCGCTCGAGAGCGCCTTCGAGTGGGTTGCGCTACACAAGGGCGCAATCCTGATGCGGCAAGGTGATCCGAGCGACTGCCTGTACGTCGTCATCAGCGGCCGGACCCGAGTCACAGCCTCAAGCTCTGATGGGACCGAGCGCAACATTGCCGAGCTGGGGCGTGGCGAGACCATCGGCGAGATGGGATTGCTGACGGGCGAGCCGCGTTCGACAACCGTCTTCGCACTACGCGACACGCAGCTCTTGCGGCTCTCAGCGGCGGCCTTTCAAGAGTTGCTCAGAGACTACCCACGACTGTTGATGGTATTGACCCGGCGCATCATCGACCGCCTCAAGGAGACCAGCGCATCGCGCGCACCGGTCACCATGCCACGGACCATCGCTGTGATCGGCGCCAGCCCGAACGTCCCACTTGGCGAACTGAGTGCTGAGCTCGCGCGAGCGCTGTCAACGCACGGCAAGACCTCCTACGTGAACAGCGCCCTTGCGGCTAGCCATCTTCGAGTTGACCAGGATGAGCTGGACGACGCCATCGACGACAGTGGTCGCCTGGCCCACTGGCTGGACGACCTTGAGCTGAAGCATCGCACCGTCCTTTTCGAAGCCGACGCCCATCCCTCCGCCTGGACCAGACGATGCATCCGCCAGGCGGACCGGGTGCTGATCGTGGGACGGGCGGGAGGCCCGCCAACTGAAGCCGAGATCGGCGCACGCCTGCACCAGGTCGGCGCCGACGGCCCGGACATCCGGCGCGAGCTCGTGCTGCTGCACCCAGAGGGGGCGACCCGGCCGGTCAACAGCAAGCGCTGGCTTGACGTGGTTCCATGCACGACCCACCATCAGGTGCGTTCAGGAGAGGCCGGGGACGTCGCGCGGCTCGGGCGGCGCCTGCTAGGCCGGCCGATCGGACTGGTTCTCAGCGGCGGCGGTGCGCGTGCTATCGCCCACCTCGGCGTGATGCGCGCCATGGACGAGCTGGGCATCCCAATCGATCTGGTCGTCGGTTCGAGCGCCGGTGCCATCATCTCGTCGCTGTACGCCGCCGATCCGAGCGTCGACCGTCTGGTCGAACGGAGTCGCGAGCTACTCCGCCAGACGCCGAAGCTTCTCGGACTGACACTCCCGATCGTGTCGCTGATGAGCTCGGGCCGCATCGCTACACTGCTGCAGTCGATCTTCGGCAATCTGCAATTCGAGGATCTCTGGCTGAAGACGTTCTGCCTGTCGAGCAGCCTGACCAACGCGACGCTACGGGTGCACGAGCGGGGCACGATCTGGGAGCACCTGCTCGCCAGCTCCGCCCTACCCGGCATCTTCCCGCCAGTACTCAAGGATGGAGAGTTGCTGATCGACGGCGGCCTGCTCGACAACCTGCCGATCGGCATCATGGCCCGCTATTGCGAAGGCGGCCCGGTGATCGCGGTAAACGCCAGCGCCGAATTCAGCCTGAACGAAGCGTACGCATTCGAGTCGAAAGTGACCGGCTGGCAGGTGCTGCTGCACCGACTGAACCCGTTTCGGAAGGCCGGACGGCTGGTCGTGCCGACGATCACGTCGATTCTGCTGCGAACAGTTGAGCTGGCCAGCGTCCAGAATCGCGGTACCCAGATCGAGCGGGCCGCGTTGTACCTGAACCCACCGGTGACGACGTTCGGCTGGTTCGAGTTCGAGGCGTTTGATCGGCTGGTCGAGGTCGGTTACTCATACGCTCGGCCTCGACTCGAAGCGTGGCTGGCGAGCCAGGGCGAGGAGCAAGCTTGAGCTACCGCGCCTCGACGATCTCTGCGAGCACCTGTTCCAGGCTCATTGCCTCACCAGCCGCGTACGCCTCGCCGAGCTCCGACACCGTCAACTGAGCCTGCAAGTCAGCGAGAAACGTCAGGTCAGATGCTTGCGTGACCGGGGGATGACCAATGCCAAGCGCCTCGCGCAAGGCCTCGGCGGCGGCGAACCAGGTTACAGCACGGCGGGGCTCGCCACGCGCCTCGGCGACGCGGGCGAAGCCGCCGAGTGCATGAATCAAGAATCCGTGATCGCCGACTGCTCGCAGTGCCAGGAGACTCTCGCGAAGCATGTTCGCCGCGGTGTCGATCTGACCGGTCGTCAGGATGAGCCGGCCAAGCATCGTGGACGTGATCGCGACGTAGCGATCATCTCCAAGGTGACGATAGCGACGAAGGCACTCATCCAGGACGGGCAACGCTCGATCGGTTTCCCCCTGATTCTGTAAGGCGACGCCAAGATTGAGCAGGGCGAACGCGATGACCCGGTCATTCGCGAGCTCGCGTCCCAGCCGGAGGCTCTCCTGAGCGAGCCATATACCGCGCTCGATGGCGCCCTTTCGGCGATACACGGCGGAGAGCCAACCCAGTGTCTCCGCCTCGCTGCAGGGGTCCTTCAGGTTTCGTGCGGAGGCGAGGGCCTCGACGAGCAACGTTTCCGCACGCTCAATATCGCCCTGCCACTGGGCCAATCCACCCGCACCGATGAGTGCCTGCATCTGCAAGTCCGGCGAGGCGCCGCCTCCACGCGATGCGGCGATGGCGGTCTCCAGCCAGTGGCGGCCCTCACTGAGGTAGGCGCGAGCCTCCCAGCACGGCGTCAGCGCCACCGCGAGCCTCAGGCCATGCTCGACGTCACCGGACTCGGCAAGCCAGGTGAGCGCTGCCCGCACATTGTCTCTCTCCAATTCGAGTCGGGCCAGCCACGTGCTCTGCTCCCGGTCGCGCAGCAGCGGGGCCGCTCGCTCGGCAAACGCGACGTAGTAGGCGGCGTGGCGCGCCCGCGCGCCCTCGCGCTCCCGCGCGACCGCGAGCGCCAGTGCGGCGTACTGCCGGACCGGTTCTAGCAACCGATACCTGTGTCCGTGTCGGGTCCGCTCGGAGACGACCAGCGACTTGTCCACAAGGTTGGTCAGGACGTCCAGCATCGCGTCGGTCGCCGGGTCGGCGGTGCCCTCCAAAGCGTGCTCGCCGCACACGCGTTCGGCGGCGTCCAGGTCGAATCCTCCGGCGAACGAACTCAGCGTCCGAAACGCGGCCTGTTCAGCATCCGACAGCAGATCGTAGCTCCAGTCGAGCGCAGCCTCGATCGTCTGCTGTCGGGTCGGCCCGCCCCGCGAGCCATTCGTCAACAGCCGAAACGAGCCGTCCAGGCGCGCGGCGATCTGCTCGGCCGATAATACCGCGATCCGCGACGCCGCCAGCTCGATGGCGAGCGGGATGCCGTCGAGCCGCGCGCAGATCTGCGTCACCCACGTCGCGTTCGCCTCGGTCAAGGCAAAGTCAGGGTCGATTGCGTGGGCGCGCTCCACAAACAGCCGTACGGAGGCGATCTCCCCCAACACCGCGAGCGTTGCACTGCCACCAGGGTCTGGCACGTCCAGCGGCCGGACCGGGCGGCGCTGTTCACCAGCGACCCGGAGCGGCTCGCGGCTCGTGGCCAGAATCGAAAGATCGGGACACGCCGTGAGCAGGCGTCTGGCCAACTCGGCGCACCCCTCGATGAGGTGCTCGCAGTTGTCAAGCACCAGCAGCAGCCGCTTGCGCCGCAAGAACCCCAGAAGCGTGTCCAGCAGCGACGTGCCCTGGATCTCGTAGACCCCGAGCACCCCGGCCACGCTCGGTGCCACGAGCGCAGCATCGGCAGTCGAGGCCAGCTCCACGAACCAGACCCCATCGACAAACGCATCCAAGAGGTCGGCTGCGACCTGGACGGCGAGGCTGGTCTTGCCAGAACCACCTACCCCGGTCAACGTGACCAGCCGCTGATGTTGCTTGACGATGGTGGTGCGGATCGCGGCAAGGTCGGCCTCGCGTCCCAGCAGGCTGCTGACCGGCCAGGGGATATTCGTCGGGGTCGGTCGGGAGAGGGCCACCAGGGCCGGCTCGCGCACGACCGGCTCCGCTGGTGGCTCGGGGAGCGGCAGGAAGTCTGGTTCGCTTTGCCGCTCCGCCACCTGGCCGCGCACCAGGGAACGCTGACGAGGACGAGACACGACGGCGTCCATCAGCGCGTGGCGGGTTTCGTCGGAGAGGCCCAGCGCCTGAACCAGGCTGAGCGCTGTAGAGCGACGCGGGTGAACGTCGCCGGCCTCAACCTCCTGGATCGTACGAGGGCTGATGCCAGACCGCTCGGCTAGCGTCTCCTGGGTCAGTCTGGCCGCCAGTCGGTGCTCGCGCAACAGAGCCCCGAAGGTTGCAGCTCTGCGCGGAACTGACATCAACCTTCCCTCAAACAGGAACGTGAATACGGGATTGAACGCCCCGCAGTGTATCACGCAGAGAACCGTCTCACGGCGAACTGACGGCACTGTCTACATCACTCGGTAGGACGGGCAGACCGAGCAACGATCCGGTTCCAGCAGGTACGGACCTCGAGCCAGGACGTCAAAGGCGCGGTAGAAGGCGCGGCTAAAGCTGCGTATTCCGCGTGGTTCACACCGCCGAGCGGCCGTATGTTGAGATGCAGAATGTGTCGCCCACGCCGACGAAAGGATCGGGGCACGTGCCAGATGCCGAAGCGTTGCTCTGTCAGGGTTGCTGGGATGAGATGCACGTGCCGGTCCCAACCCATGGCCCGCTCGCCTTCCCGTTGTGGCTTGCCGGTATCTGGGTGAGCCGGATGTCCGCCCAGGCCCGTGATCAACTTGGGCGGGACTACGCCGTGCAGGGACTCAACTAGGGATGGTCCGGGCTTGATGATGCAGCACGCCGGGGGACTCGTGTCATGCAGGCGGTGATTCTGGCTGCCGGTCTGGGGAAGCGCCTCGGCGCTACCACCCGCCATTCGACCAAGTGCAT
The DNA here is from genome assembly GCA_020850535.1 of Chloroflexota bacterium. Classification (NCBI taxonomy): domain Bacteria; kingdom Bacillati; phylum Chloroflexota; species Chloroflexota bacterium. Next base: position 47,238 of record JADZEM010000123.1, on the reverse strand, counting down.
GGTCGAGCTCAATGGCCGGCGGCTGGTGGAGTACGCGCTCGACGCCCTGATACGGGCGAACGTCGAACGGATCGTCATCGTCGTGGGCCATGGGGCCGACGAGGTCCGAGCCTTTCTCGGCAGCGAGCAGGCCGGCATCCCGGTCCACTACGTCACCAACCCGGTCTACGCCGAGACGAACAACATCTACTCGCTCTTGCTCGCACGCGAGTACCTGGAACAGGACGACACGCTGCTCCTGGAGAGCGACGTCATCTTCGAGCCAGAGATTTTGCTGGCGTGCGCCTCCCACCCTGCGAAAAATGTGGCGGTGGTCGCCGCATACGAGCCGTGGATGGACGGGACGGTCACAGTCCTCGACGACGACCTGCGGATAACCCGCTTTGTTTCGAAGCGGGAGTTTCGGCGGGCTGAGGCGGCCAGCTACTTCAAGACGGTCAATCTGTACAAGTTGAGCCGCGAACTCTCCAGGAGTCGGCTCATGCCGTTCCTGGCGGCGTACGTCGGCATGGAGGGGCGCGGGCACTACTACGAGGAAGTGCTGCGGGCGCTCGTCTACATGGGCGACGACAACCTCGTCGCGTTGCCAGTCGGTGAGCGGCGCTGGTACGAGATCGATGACCAGCAGGATCTTGACATAGCCAGTGTCCTGTTCGCGCCCGCCGAGGAGCGATTCGAGCGGCTCCAGAAACGGTACGGCGGCTACTGGCGCTTCCCACGGTTGAAGGACTTCACGTACCTCGTACACCCGTATTTTCCATCTGACGGCCTCCGCGAGGCGCTCTCCGACGCCGCCCCACAGCTGGCGACGATGTACCCGTCTGGCCTGGCGGTCCAGCGTTCGCTGGCGGCTGGGTTGTTTCGCTGCCAGCCGGACCAGATTCTGGTGGGGAATGGGGCCGCCGAATTGATCTCAGCCATGCTCGCCGACATCTCAGGCCCGGTCATCGTGCCGACGCCGACCTTCGAGGAGTACGGGCACTATCCCGAAGCGGTGCCGATGGGGCCGGCGGCGCTCGAACCGGACACATTCAGGCACGACCTGGACAATCTGGCGCAGGCGTCCCGAGACCAGTCGGCGGCAGCGCTGGTGTTGGTCAACCCGAACAACCCAACCGGCCAGACCTTCAGGCGCGACGACATTCTGGTGCTCCTGGAAACGTTGCGCACGCAAGGCACTCGGCTGATCCTCGACGAGTCGTTCATCGATTTCGTGGATGGCTGCCAGGGGCGCTCCTTGCTGGATCCCGAGACGCTGGCCCGCTTCCCGAATCTGATCGTGATTCGCAGCCTTGGCAAGTCGCATGGCATCGCCGGGCTCCGCCTGGGCGTGCTGGCGTCCGGGGACGCCGTTCTCCTCCAACGCATCGCCGGCCGCCTGCCAATCTGGAATATCAACGCCCTGGCCGAGTGGTTCATGCAGATGGTCGGACGGTACGAGTGCGAGTACCGCGCCGCTTGCCATCGGCTCATTGAGAACCGCGCTCAGCTCACGAGAGACCTGGCCTGCCTGCCAGGCCTCCGGGCAATTGAATCGGGCGGCAACTTCGTGCTCTGCGAGGTCCGCCCGCCCTGGACCGCTGCCACCCTGGGCCAGCGACTGCTGACAGAGCACTGGCTGCTCGTCAAGGACTGCACCGGCAAGGCCGGCCTCGGCCAGGGGCAGTACATCCGCGTGGCCGTCAAGAGTGAAGAGGAGAATGCTGCGTTGATTCAGGCGCTCCAAGGGCTGATGTCATGACGCGTACCCCTCAGGCTCCGGGAACACCGAGCACGAGCGACGCGCCCACACGGCTAGCCAGCTCACCCGCCAGCACCCAGTGCGAGAGTCTGGTTGATCTGCTGCGGCTCCGCGCGTGCGAGTCTCCCGACAACCTGGGCTACAGCTTCCTCGGATCCGACGAAGCCCCACGACGGCAGCTAACCTACCGGGAGCTTGACCGACAGGCACGGGCGATTGGGGCGCACCTGAGCGGCATGGCGGCCCCGGGCGAGCGCGTGCTGCTGCTGCTTCCGCACGAGCCAGAGTATATCGCGGCGTTCTTCGGCTGCCTCTACGCTGATCTCATCGCGGTGCCGGCTTTCCCACCCTCGGCTCGGCGGGTAGATAAGCGCATCACCGCCATCATTGAGGACGCTGACGCCTCGGTGGTTCTGGTTACTGAGCGCACGTTCGCCCTGCTTGCCGACAACCACGTACGGTATCCCGGGCTGGGGGGTCGCCGTTGGATTGCGATTGAGCGCCTGTTGGACGACGTGGACTGGGCGCCGTCTCCGACAAGAAGATCATCAGTAGCGTACCTCCAGTACACCTCCGGCTCCACGAGCGTGCCGCGCGGAGTCATGATTTCTCATGCAAACGTCCTGCACAACCTGGAAACAATTCGGCAGGGCATAGACGGTCGGCCGCAGACACACGCCGTCTCGTGGGCACCGCTGTTTCACGATCTGGGCCTGGTCGGCGGGATGCTGATGCCGCTCTACCACGGTGTCCCAGTGACTACGATGTCGCCGATGCACTTCCTGGAAGACCCGGTCCGTTGGCTCCGGGTGATCTCAGCGGTACAGGCGAGCGCCAGCCCCGGCCCGAACTTTGCCTACGACCTGTGTGTGCAGCGCACCACGCCCGACGAGCGAGCGCGCCTTGATCTGCGGTCTTGGAATTTCGCGAGCGTTGCGGCCGAGCCGATCCGGCCAGCCACGCTCGAACGGTTCGCGGAAGCATTCTCCGTGGCTGGATTCCGGCCAGAAGCGTTCTGGCCGGCGTACGGGCTCGCCGAATCGACCCTGGCGGTCACAGCTGGTGTACTGCCAGGCCAGAAGCTGGCGCGGCCGTTCGACCGGACGGCCCTGGAACGGTCGGCGGGGATACCGGCGACACTGGGCGACGTCGACGCAGTCAGGATGCTGGCGACCAGTGGGCGCTGGGGACGGGACACCGAGGTCGTCATTGTCGATCCTGAGCGCGGCGTCCGTCTGCCGCCGGGCCGGATTGGCGAGATCTGGTGCATGAGCGAGAGTGTCGGCCAAGGCTACTGGAATCGCCCTGCCGACAGTGCATCGCTCTTTCAGGCACGGCTTGCGGACTCCGGCGACGGCCCGTTCCTCCGGACCGGCGATCTTGGATTTGTGCACGATGGCGAACTGTTCATCACCGGGCGTCTGAAAGACCTGATCATCATTCGAGGACGAAACCACCATCCTCACGACTTCGAGCACTCGGCTGAGAGCAGCCATCCGGAGCTCAGGCGGACCCATGTTGCCGCCTTCGGATTGGAGCAAGACGGCGCGGAGCAGGTGGTGATCATTGCGGAGGTCCGGCGACGCTCCTGGCCGGAGCCAGAAGCGCTGGCCCAGATCTCGGAAGCGATCCGAGCCGCGCTGGCCGCCGATCACCAGGTCGAGCCGACGACGATTGCCCTTGTCGGACCCGGCAGCCTGCCCAAGACCTCGAGCGGCAAGCTCCAGCGCAGCTTGATCCGCGAGACGTGGCGGGCAGGCGGATTCAGTCCGCTCTACCTCTGGCAGCGCCCCGGCTCGCACGCTGCTGTCACTTCACCGGCCCTTGCCACTGCTGCTCAGGGCCTGGTCATAGGTGCTGACGGGCGGACCGACGATCTGCTGATGGCGCTGCTGGACTGCGTCGGGCGAATCGTGGGCTCAACCGTGCGGCGCTTCTCGGGAGATGATCGGCTGTTCGACTTGGGCCTGGACTCGTTGGGGCTGATCCATCTGAAACTGGAGATAGAGCGGAAGCTAGGTCGGTGGTTGCAGTTCGCGCAGTTGGAAGATAACCCGACCCTCCGAGACCTGGCCGCGCGGCTGAGCGTACCCTTAGACGCTACCGCGCAGACCGTGGACCTCCGGGCCGAGGCCGTGCTCGATGCCGAGATCCGTCCGGCGGCGGGTCAGGCGCTGACGACCGCGGCGCTCCGGGAGATCCTCCTGACCGGCGCGACGGGCTTCCTGGGCGCCTACCTGCTGCGCGAGCTCCTGGATCAGACCACAGCCGAGGTCTTCTGCCTGGTTCGCGCTCCGGACGAGACCTCCGCCCGGCAGCGGCTACAGCACGCGATGACACGGCACGGACTGTGGGACGAGCGGGATGCGGCCAGAATCCGGCCGCTGCCCGGCGATCTGGGCCGGCCGCTCCTGGGCCTCAGTCCCGAGCGATTTGCGTCGCTTGCCGGCAGCCTCGACGCGATTTACCACAACGGCGCCTGGCTGAACTTCGTCCAATCCTACCACCAGCTCAAGCCGGCGAACGTGGACGGCACCTGCGAGATCCTGCGGCTGGCCTGTCTCAGCCGTCCGAAGGCCCTGCATTACGTCTCGACGGCCTCTGTTTTCTACGGGGCCGCCTACGACGGCCGGCTCATCGACGAAGCAGAGCCGCTCGATCATCCGGCCGGGTTAGATCTTGGGTACATTCAGAGCAAATGGGTCGCCGAGCAACTTGTGTGGGCTGCGTCTCGGCGTGGACTTCCCGTCAGCGTCTACCGACCAGGCTGGATTCTCGGTGACAGCCGCACCGGCCATTCGAGCGGCGAGGAGTTGTTTGGGCGTGTGGTGCGGGGTTGCGTGCAGCTGGGCCTGGCGCCGCGCCTGGACTATCTCTGGCGTGGCGCACCAGTGGACTATGTCAGCCGGGCGATTGTGACGCTGGCAACGGCTCACGGGGCGGCTGGCCGGGCATTCCATCTCGGCGGATCGAACACCATCTCGTGGGAGCGGCTTGTGGAGTGGATCGACGCGGCCGGCTACCCGATCAATTTGGTCCCGTTCGACCGCTGGCTGTCAGAGCTTTTGACCAGCGACGACAACCCGTTGTTGCCGCTGTTGCCGTTCCTTGCAGATCGCGCATCGGGCGGACCGGCGACGCGGCCGGAGCGCTACGCTCAACGCACGCTCGCGCACCTCGACGATAGCGCCACGCTGGCCGCGCTCCCGGCCACGGTTCCGGCCTGCCCGCCGCTCGAGAGAGAACTGTTGCACCGCTACCTGGACAGCTACGCTGTGCGCCGCGCCCTGCGCACCTGAAGGAGACCACAAGCGTGCCAGCATTGGTCCCGGCCCTGCTCCACCGTCACGACCCAAGCCCGATGGCTCGGCTTGGCTACGCCGTTGCCCGGAGGATCGAGCCACGGCTCTCTGACCGAGCCACGCCGAATCAGGTGACGGTGGTCGGATTCGGCGGCATGGTCATCGCTGGGCTGGCGTTCTACCTGGCTGGCTACCACCCGGCCTGGTTCATCGTCGCAGAGCTCGGTGTGATCACGCACTGGCTGGCAGATCACCTTGACGGACACCTGGCTCGCACGCGAGGCCTCACGTCGGATCGCGGCCTGTTCCTCGATATGTATCTTGACATGGTCAGCATCGTTTGTCTCATGTATGGGATCGCCAGCGCGTCATACTCGTACTTTCCGATCTTCATGACCTACTTGATTGTGGCGCTGATGCGCGGCCTGGTGTTGGCCCACTGGGTTCATTTCAGGCAGCGCGAGATGCTCCCATTGTTCGGGCTGGCTGATGCCCCACTGCTGGCCGGCATGTGTGCAGGACTGACGTGGTACTTTCCGGGGCCGGTGGTCACGGTTGGCGCGCTCGGGTTGGGCTGGTTCGACGTCGCAGCGATACCGTTGGCGGGCCTGCTCCTGTGCGATGTCGTCGTCCAGTTCTTCGGCCTGGTCCAGGCACTCGACCCACCACTGCAGGGGCGGTAGCGATGGTGCCTGGTCTTCGGATGCTGGAGCAGGGGCTGACGGACTACATCATGCCGGACGTGGTCTGGACGGGCGGCATCTCCGAGCTGCTACGCATCGCCACGCTGGCCGAGGCGTACCACATGCCGATCAGCCCGCACGTGGACTTCGACGTCGAGAAGCTGCAGGCGCACGCGGTCTACCGCCGCCCTGGGACGTAGTTCGCAGGGAGACGCAGAGGTAGGGGTGAGGGCCTGCCAGCGAACGTTCTGCGCCAGGTCCATCTGAAGCCGCCGAGAGCGATCCAGATCCCACTCGCGATAGATGAGTGCTCACCCCATAATGCGCCCGCAAGTCTCAGTAGGTTGTGCAGCGCGCGCGTCGCTTGCGACCCGCAGAACACCACCTGGCGCTGCGACTCTGGAGTCCCGATGTTCCGGGTGATCCGCAGTGTGGCTCAGAGTTCGCTAGCCCGCGCGTTGCTCCTGGCGCTCGTCTTTGCCGGGCTGGCCCTGGTAGCGACCGCCCCGTCGGCCTTCGCCGCGAACATCATCGTCAACATCTCGGTTGATGAAGACACAGCGAACGGTGACTGTTCCCTGCGCGAGGCGATCACCGCCGCCAACACCGACGCCGCCTACAACGGCTGCACGGCGGGATCTGGCGCAGATACCATCAGCTTCCATATCCCTGGCGCGGCCCTGTCCACCCGGACCATCGCGCCACTCAATGCGCTCGGCAACCTGCCAAACATCATCACGCCGCTCACCATTGACGGCTGGTCTCAGGGCGTCTTCGATGGTACCGCTGGCTACAACGCCGCGCCGCTCATCGAGCTGAGCGGCGCGAACGGGCCAACTGGTGTCACAAACGCCGGCCTGGCTGTCCTGGGAACCTCGGCCAATGGCGTGCTGATTCGCGGCCTCATCGTGAATAGATTCACAGGTTCCAACACGAACGGCATCCTCATCGACGGCGGCGCGAGCAACGTGACGCTGCACGGCAACTACGTGGGTCTGAACGCCGACGGGACAGCCGCCGCGAGCAACGATCGGTTCGGCATCAACGTGACGGGCGTCGCGACGTCCAATGTGACGATCGGGGGAACCAGTCCGGAGCACCGCAATGTCGTGAGCGGAACGACCGCGGCTGGCTTCGGTATCAACATTGACCTGACCGGCAACAACATAACCGTTCAGGGAAACTACATCGGCACGAACGCCGCCGGTACAGCAGCCGTACCCAACGTCTTTGGCATCGCCGCCACCAGCTTCGGGTCAAATGTGGTGGTGGGCGGAACGGCCCCGGGTGCGCGAAACATTATCTCGGGAAACACGGGAACGCAGATCGGCGTGGCAAGGAACGCGCTGATTCAAGGGAACTGGATCGGCACGGACGCAACTGGGACCAGTCTGATTCCCTCTGGTGGATGGGGCATCGAACTCGGGAACGCCCAATTAAACGTCACCATTGGGGGAACGACCGCCGCTGCGCGAAATGTCGTCGTCGGCATGACGTCTTCGGGCATTGATGCGACCTTCAACGGCAGCGCGCCGTCCTCCGTGACGATTCAAGGGAACTATGTTGGCGTGATGCCCGATGGCACGACCCCCGGCGGGAATGGCGGGGACGGCATCCTGATCCGAGGCAACGTCCCCCTTACCGTTGGTGGAACGGCGCCCGGGGCCGGCAACCTGATCGCCAACAATGCTGGGGACGGCGTCTCGGTTCAAAATGCCGGCACGTTCGCGCTCATTCGCGGCAACCGCATCTTCAACAACGGCACGACGGCCAATCATCTCGGTATTGAGCTGCAAGGCGACGGCATCACCGCCAACGACACGGGTGACGGGGACACCGGCGGTAACACCCTCCTCAACTTCCCTGTGTTGACGAGCGCCGGCCTGCACGCTGGCGCCACCCGCGTCACCGGCACCCTGAACAGCACCGTTAACACCAGCTTTGAGATCGACCTGTACGCCAACGCCAGTTGCAGCGTGAGCGGGAACGGTCAGGGCGAGACGTATCTCGGGTCCACCAGCGTAACAACGGACATCAGCGGCAACGGCGCCTTCACCATCCTGAACCTGCCAGCGACCACCCTGGGCCAGTTCATCACCGCCACGACCTCGAACACGACGACCGGCGCGACCTCCGAGTTCTCGGCCTGCCGGACCGTCGTTGCACCGTCCATCGGGGTGACGCCAACCTCAGGGCTGACCACGACTGAAGCTGGCGGGACGGCCACCTTCAATGTCCAGCTAGCAGTGGTGCCGTCCTCCGTGGTGACCATCGGCGTGTCCAGTAGCGATCTGACGGAGGGCGGCGTCAGCACCGCCACCCTCACCTTCCAGCCCGATGCCACCGGTGTGGTGGCGCAGACGGTGACCCTCACCGGCGTGGACGATCTGATCCAGGACGGCAACGTCGCGTACACCGCCATCCTGGCCGCTGCCACGAGCGCGGACGGTGCCTACAGCGGGGTCAACCCCACGGACGTCTCGGCCACCAACCAGGACAACGAAGGAACGCCCGCGCTCTCCATCGCCAACGTGCAGCAGGCCGAGGGTGCGAGCGGGTCTGCCGCGATGACGTTCACCGTGTCGCTGACTCCGGGGTCGCTCCAGACCATCACGGTCCAGTACGCCACCTCAGACAACACCGCCACCAGCGGCATCAGCTGCGGCGTTGGGGTGGATTACGTGCCCGCCAGCGGCGCACTCACCTTCTCCCCAACCGAGACGAGCAAGCAGATTCCGGTCACGATGTGCGGAGATCTCCTGTCTGAGCCCGATGAAACGTTCACCGTGACCCTCTCCAACCCCACGAATGCGCTGTTGGGGCAGGCCACCGCGACGGGCACCATCCAGGACGATGACGTGACCCAGACCGTGTCCGTGGGAACCCCACAGCTGACCCTGAACGCTGATGGCACCGGCACCGCCACGATCCCGGTCAACGTCGCGACCTCGAACCTGACAAGCGCAGCGGTGGCGGCCAGCGCGGCCGGCAGACCGAGCGCGGCTGCCGCCCAGACTGTCACGGTCTCCTACACCACGCAGGACGGCACCGCGAAGGCGAACGTGGACTACCTCCCCATCAGCGGCACCCTCACGTTTGCCCCTGGCGATTCGCAGAAGACGGTAGCCGTGACGGTGCTGCCAGTGGGGCTGGCAAGTCCCAGCGGCATCGAGTTCCGGCTGGTGCTGACCTCCACCACGAACGGCGTGATCGCGCCGGGCCAGGATCAGGCGACCGTGCTCCTCCCAGCTGATACCCGGGCGGTGAAGCCGTCCACGGACGACACCGACAAGCCGCGCCGGCTCACCGAGGAGCAGCGGCAGCAACGGCAGCAGACCAACCGCTCCAACCGGGACGATACCCACACGGAAGGCAACGTGTTGGAAGTCGGGACGGACGCCAATGGGGCGTACCTGATTCTGGCGAATCGGGACGGTCCGGTGACCGTGCGCCTGCACGGGGACGCTGCAAAGACCACCGTCAAGGTGGGTGACTACGTGCAGGTGGAAGGTACCAAGGAGAGCGAGGCACTGTTCATCGCGGACGAGGTGAGCGTGAGTCGGTAGCGACCAGCTATTCCTCTCAGACCGTCCCGGCCTCGGTGTGGACTTCGACGGAGAGACGCTGGAAGCGCACGCGGTCTACCGCCGCCCCGGCGGCTGGGACAGTACGCCGCCAGACGGAGGAGAACAGATGCGTGCGCGAGATGCCGGCCTACGGATCGGAGTGCTGGAGCCAGGGCCGCTCGATGCGATCACCGACGTGGCCGGCGTCCGTGTCGGCCACGAGACGCTGATCTGGGGAGACGGTCCGCTCGTCGTCGGTAAGGGGCCGGTGCGAACGGGTGTCACCGTCATCCTGCCCCGCCACGAGCACGCCTGGGACGCGCCGGTCTTCGCCGGCTGCCACACGCTCAACGGGGCTGGCGAGATGACCGGCCTGGAGTGGCTGCGAGAGTGCGGCACGCTGGCCGGCCCGGTCGCCATCACCAACACCCACAGCGTCGGTGTCGTTCGCGATGCCCTGGTGCGCTACGAAGCGGAGCAGCGCATCGCTCGGGGTGAGACGGGGCACTGGTGGAGCCTGCCGGTGGTCGCGGAGACCTATGACGGCGGCCTCAACGACATCAACGGCATGCACGTCACCACGGAGCACGTCCAGCGCGCCCTGGCGTCGGCCCAGCGTGGGCCAGTTGCGGAGGGGAACGTCGGCGGGGGCACCGGCATGGTCTGCTTCGGGTTCAAAGGCGGCATCGGCACGGCGTCCCGCGTGGTCACCGGACCAGCGGGCACGTACACCGTCGGTGCGCTCGTGCAAGCAAACTTTGGGCGCCGCGAGCTACTCCGCATCGACGGTGTGCCGGTTGGCCAGGAGATCCCGACGCGTGAGGTGCCCCGGCCCGGACAGCAGCTTGCCCCAGACCGCGCCGCCATGGGGCCACCGGGTGCCGGCTCGATCATCGTGATCCTGGCAACGGATGCGCCATTGCTCCCGCACCAGTGCGACAGGCTGGCCCAGCGGGCCGGCCTGGGCATCGCACGGGTGGGCGGCGGCGAGGGGAACGGCAGCGGCGACATCTTCCTGGCGTTTTCCACGGGCAATGCTGGCCTGCCACCAGAGCACGGGGGCAACATCCCGGTTCAGACCCAGGTCACGATGCTCGCGAACACGCACCTGTCAGACCTGTTCGCCGCCGCAATTGAGGCGACGGAGGCGGCCATCGTCAATGCGCTGCTGGCAGCCGAGACGATGGTCGGGCGCGATGGCAACGTGGCCCACCGACTGGACCCCGCGCGCCTGTTCGACATCCTGCATCGGTACGGACGCGCACCCAGCCCGCACCCCTGACGCCGGCGCGTCGGTGGCAGCGCCGCCCGCACAGGCCGCTGCGAGCGCGCCGACGATAGCCGGGATCTCGCCGCTGGGGTCGGTCGCGTTGACGGGGTCGTTGCCGACGCAGGCATGCAAGCCGGCTCGCCGCCGATGACGGCGAGCCGGCCGGCAGTCAGGCCCTCCGCCTTACTGCGGACCGGTCACGAAGTCGGCCACGAAGACGCGGCACTGCTCCTGGGCGGCCCGAAGGCCCGGAATACTCAGGCCAGCCGGATTCCCTGGCATGCGCGTGGTGTCGATGATCGGCCCATTCGGGTCAGGGTCCGGAAAGTCCTTCACGCCGTTCTCGCGGATGCACTGGGCGAACTTGAGGGCACGCTCCTGCTGCTGTGCGCTCCGCCTGACGCCCATGAACCCCGCTGGCTGGAGATCCGTACACGCACCGATGGCCTGCTGCCACACCGTACTGCCCGGGTCCAGCTTCGAGCCGTTCACGACGCCGTCACCCGAGAACGTGTTGACCTGTCCCTCGTTGCGGAAGAGGCGGCGGAAACGCTGCTCCCCCTTGCAGAGCAACGCGGTCTCACCCTCGAGACCTCCGGGGACATGACCGCTGCCCTCGGCTCGCACGCGCTCCTGCTGCAGTTGAGCACGAACCTCGTCCACAACGCCATCGTCCACAATCTGCCCGAACACGGCAGCGTGTGGGTTACGACCAGCGTTCACCCCAGAAATGTGGCGCTCACCGTCGAGAACACCGGCGCGAAGCTCACCCCGCAGGTCGTGTCCACGCTTGCCGAGCCGTTCCAGCGCGGAGCCGAGCGGACCGCCACCGACCATCCAGGCGTCGGCCTCGGACTGGCGATCGTCAAGAGCATCGCCCAGGCCCACGACGGGATCCTTACCCTCAGCCCCCGCGCGGCCGGGGGACTCCGCGTCACCGTGCAGCTCCCTGCCGCACCACAGCCCGCTGGCCGATGACCCTGGAAGACGACCAGCGGCGCGCGCGAACCTGACGACCCGCGGAGCGGCATAGCGCGTCAGCGCTCAGCGAGCATCGGCGTCCATCATCGCGCGCAGCTCGCCGAGCCACTCCCGGGCCAGCAGACGGCCGTTCGGCAGCCGGTCGTCTCGATTCCACCGCCACGCGGTAATCATCGCCAGCATCAGCATCCGACACTGCCGGTGAAGTGCATGATCGATGTTCGGGTACTGCCCGGCGACCTCCAGGGGCGCATGCGCGAGGTCGAACTCAACCGGCCCACGGCAGCACGTCTCAAGATCGATGAACAGCAGCCCGTCCTTCGTGCTGAGCACGTTGCCAGGGTGCGGCTCGCCGTGCAGGAGCTGCTCGGGCGCACCACAGTCCTGGATCGCCCGGCTCATGCCGCGCAGCGTGGAGCAGAGCAACGCACGGTCAGCAGCGGCGAGCGCAGGAGAACGGCCCGGGTCCGTCACGAGTGCCAGCGCCTGCCCGACCCGGTCCAACATGTGCGGCGTCGGCAGATCGATCTGCCGCATCCCAGCATGCAGGCGCTGGAGCACCTCTGCGTACTCGGCAGGCGCGGGCACGTGAGTCATCACCGGCGCGTGGTAGGTCCAGAACGTGACCGCGAAGCCGTCGCGCCGGTACACCCGAGACGCGACGCGCGGGTCAAGAGCAACGACGGGGCTGCCGGCGGCGACAAGCCGTTGGGCAAGCTCGACCTCCCGCTCGGCCGCCTCCTGGCCCGCGTGGGCCACCCGCGCAACGACGTCACACGGCAACAGGCGCAGGGTCAGCTTGTCCGAGTCCTGCAGGATGACGACATCCTCGGCCCGCAAGCCAGCCGCCGATGCGCTCGCGATGGCCGCGCGAACTGCCTCCATGATGGCAGCAACTGGAGCACAACACGGCCAACGACGGCAACGCCGACACGATCATGCGTCACCTGTTGAAGTCACCTGCTGGACGGGCGCAGCGGTTCGCCGTTCGTGGCAGACGGCGGCACTGGCCTGCGAGGGCGATGGTCTCTGGTTAGGGCAACTGCATGACTCCTGGTATTCCCATACTGCTGCGGATCGGGCGGTCAGGGAATGATGGCGTTTGACGAAATACCCACGTATTCCGGACGCCAGACCGGAGGCCCTCACCCCCCGACCCCCTCTCCCTGTGCGCGGGAGAGGGGGAGAAATCACAGTCTCGTGTATCTCCCCCTCTCCCGCGCACAGGGAGAGGGGGTCGGGGGGTGAGGGCGTTTTGCCGCAACATTTCGTCAAACGCCATCATTCCCCGACGACGCTGCCAGACGGCCCATCATGCAATCGCCCTGGGTCTCTGGCCGTGGTGTCCGGGCAGGACTCGGCAGCGTGCTGGCCTCTGGCGCGCGGGCATCGCCGCCCCACGGCAGGCTACGATGCCACCGGCTGCCAGGCCGCGCTGATACGACGCTACCGAGATGCGGCTATTCAGCCATCTCGGGCATCAGGTGACCACATGACCGGCGAACCGTGGTGAACCAGAACCACATCTGGCGCAAGATCGCCCCGGGCGTGCTGCTGCCGTCCGCCCTCCAGGCGATCTCCTACGGCGCAGTCCTCCCGATTGTTGCCGTATACGCTCATGACGACCTGGGCGCTTCCCTGGCCTTCGCCGGCCTCGTCTCCGCGCTGCTGCTGGTCGGACAGCTCCTCGGGAACGTGCCCAGCGGCTGGGTCGTGGACCGGCTCGGCGAGCGGAACGCGATGTACGCCGCCGCTGGCATCAATATCGCTGCGCTGATTGGCTGCGCCCTCTCGACCCGGCCGGAGCCGTTGGCGGCGTGCGCGCTGCTGATCGGCGTCTCCAACGCCGTGTTCGGCCTCGCCCGGCAGGCGCTCGTCACCGTGGTCGTTCCGCAGAGCTTCCGCGCACGGGCGTTCTCCCTGATGGCCGGCGCATATCGGCTCGGCTTCCTGATCGGCCCGTTTCTTGGCGCCGCCGCGCTCTCCCTGACCGGATCGATGCGGGCGGGGTTCGCCGTGGCCGTGATCGCGGTCCTGGCGACCATCGTCGCGATCATGCTGATCCCGGATCCGGAGACCCTCATCGGGATGCCCGCGCCACCTGCGAACGCGCCGCGTCCGCCGCTCCTGAGAACCTTTCGGGACTCCCGCCGTGTCCTCTGGAGAGTCGGGTTCGCGGCGCTGGCCGTCAGTGCGATGCGCGCCAGCCGCAACACCCTGTTGCCGCTGTGGGCCACGAGCCTCGGCATGGACGCCACCAGTATCGCCCTCGTCGTCGGCGTGGGGGCGGCCATCGACTTCTCGCTGTTCTACGTTGGCGGCATGCTGATGGACCGCTACGGCCGGACGGTCGTCGGCGTCCTGACCCTGGTGTCCTATGGGGTCGGGCATGTGACCCTGGCGCTCACGCACAGCACGCCGTTCGCCGTGGGGGTCTTCCTGGCCGTCGTCGTGATGTTTGCCGTGACGGACGGCTTCTGCAGCGGCATCATCATGACGACCGGCGCGGACATGGCCGACATGATGAATCCGAACCGGCCAGCGGTCTTCCTGGCGGCCTGGCGGCTCGTCACCGACGTGGGCAGCGCCGGCAGCCCGCTGGCGATCTCGTTCCTGACCGGCGTCGCCGGCCTGTCGCTGGCTGCGGCAGCCGTCGGGATGGTGGGCTTCGCTGGCGCGTTCGTCCTCGGCCGGTACGGTGCGGCGGTCATGCGGGAAGCCGCCGCGCGCCGGGCCGTGCGCGACGCCGCACTCGCCCCGGCCAGTTAAGCCGGCACGGACATGTCGCCACGTGCCATCGCGGCAGTTCAGCAGATCGTCAGGTTCACCGAGAGTGCGCTTCAGGTTCGCCTGCGACACTGAGCGTGGCGACAGTGCATCCTTCGAATCGGGCCGCATCGCCGACCCCGTCAATCGCGCATGGTTCTGCCCCCCAGCGTCTGGAGGCACAACGACGCATGCGTGCCGGGACAAGGATATGAACGATGGCTACTCGACGAGCGTTTCTCACCATCAGCATGGCCGCGGGCATCGCACTGGCGATCGGGCAGCAGGAGGCGGCCGCCGGCGCGTCAGCCGCCGTGGCACCGGCGGCTGGCGTGGCGCCGGTGGCTGACGTGCAGCGTGCATCGGCCATCACCGAGGTCTTCGGAGATGGGCAACGCCTGACCGCCGTGGCGCTCGAATACGCCCAGGACATCGATACCTCGACGCTCGCTCACGCCTCCTTCGCAGTGGACGGGCGCACCGTCACCCGCGTCTATGCCAACACCGAGCCGGCCCCGGCCGTGCGCGGCAGCAACGGCCGCTTCGTCATCGTCGAGCTGTCGCCCGACGATCCGTCCGCCCTGCTCTGGGGGAACGACCAGGCCCCGGGCGCGACGGCCGGGCAGGCCGCGCCGCCGGCGTCCCCGAGGCCCACACCGGCCCCCGGGACAGTTCTCGCGCCGATCGCCAGCGCCGGCCAGGCGCCCCCGTCGCTCTCCATCACGCCGGCGACGGCGCTCGTGACGCAGGCGCAGCCGCTCACGACGGCGGACGGGGCGTCCCTGGCCCCAGGCGTCGAGCCGATCCAGACCACCAGCGTCAAGAACCTGATCGTCGACGACTTTCAACAGCGCACGTTCAACGATCCCGCGACCGGCGAGACGCTGAACTACAACCTCTACGTCCCGAAGGCGTACGACGCCAGCAAGTCCTATCCGCTCGTCCTGTTCATGCACGACGCCAGCGTGGTCAACACCGAGACGACCGCGCCGCTGATCCAGGGCCTCGGCGCGGTGTGCTGGGCCAGCCCACAGGCCCAGGCGAGGCACGAGGCGTTCGTGCTGGCGCCGTCGTACCCGGTGGTCGTCGTGGACGACACCTATCAGCCGATCCCCCTGTTCGACGCGACGGTCAATCTGGTGAAAGCCCTGACGCAGCAGTACAGTATCGACACCGGACGGCTCTATGCCACCGGGCAATCGATGGGCGCCATGATGGCGCTCGGCATGAACATCACGTACCCGGACCTCTTCGCGGCGTCGTACATCGTGGCCGGCCAGTGGCCCGCCGAGCAGGCCGCACCCCTGGCGCAGAAGAAGCTCTGGGTCGTCGTGTCGCAGGGCGACACCAAGGCGTTCCCAGGCCAGAACGCGATCGTGGACGCGATCAGAGGTCAGGGGACGCGGGTGAGCACCGCCACCTGGGACGGCCGCTGGACGCCCGACCAGTTCGCCACCGCCGTCGCGCAGCTCGAAGCCGACGGCGCGCCCGTCAACTACGCCTCGTTCGTGGTCGGGTCGGTGCTGCCAGCCAGCGGCTTGGCCAGCGGCAACCCCGGCAAGGAGCACATCAACACCTGGCGCGTCGCCTACACGATCGACGGCATCAGGGACTGGATGTTCCAGCAGCACATCTGACCCGGTCACCATGCCCGCTGCTGACCGGCCGGCGGGCATCCCCGTAGGGGCGGTGGCCGCCGGCCCGCCCGCCTCCCCGTAGGGGCGGTGGCCGCCGTCCCGCCCGCCTCAGGCTCGCGCTCCAATCGAGGGCGGCCCGCGGGTTCCCGTGCTCGACCTCCAGTCGATCGAACACGAAGGATGTGTGGCGCACGATCGAGGATAGCGCCTGGTCTCATGCGCGCCCCTGACCGCGCAGTGCAGTACCGGGCGTGGATGCGCGCGCCCACCTCGACACCAGCGCCGCCCGTGGTACACTGCGGGCCTGAAAGTTTGTGCAGCGCCGCACAAATGTGCGGACAGGACGATGGTGGACGATCGCAGCACCCGCATCCTCGTGAAGATGGCTCGGCTCTATCATCTTCAGGGGCTCAGTCAGGACCAGATCGGGCGCCAACTCGGCGTCTCCCGATCCACGGTTTCGCGCATGCTCAGAGAGGCGCGCGAGCGCGGGCTGGTGGAGATCACTATCCGCGCGCCGGCCGTCGCGGCCCTCGATCTCGAACGGCAGCTCGAAGTGGCGCTCGGCCTCCGGGAAGCCGTGGTCGTCAGCGGCGGCGACGACGACTCCGGCGCGCAGGCGTCTGGCGCGCTTGCGGACGCCGCGTCTGACTACCTCGTGCGCATGCTCCACCCTGGCGACGTGCTCGGCGTGTCCGGCGGAGCGACCGTGGCGCGCATCGCCCAGGTGCTGCCCCACGGTCGTGTGTGCGGCTCCAGCATCGTGCAGCTTGGGGCAGCGCTCGCCTATCGCGGAGGACGCCCAACGCACTCCTCCGCTGAGGTCGCGCTCCACGTTGCCCAGAAGCTGGGGAGCGCCGAGCGCCTCGTCCTGATCCCAATCCCCTCGCTGCTGGACACCGAGACGATTCGGGATGCGCTCCTGCGGGACACCGGGGTTCAGCGGGCAATGGCCCACCTGGCAACCTGCACGGTGGCGCTCGTCGGCATCGGCGCGCTGGACCCCCAGGCCGGACGCACCGACGATGGCGCCGGGCACGGCCCCCGACCGGAGTTGCCGGTCACCAGCGACGAGTTCGCGGAGCTGCGTCGTGCCGGCGCGGTCGGCGAGATCTGCGCCCGCTTCTTCGACATCGACGGGCGGCCCTGCGTCACGTCGCTGGATCGTCGGATGGTCGCCCTCGACTTGCCGCGTCTCCGGGACGTGCCGTTGGTGATCGGTGTGGCCCGTGGCCGCCAGAAGGCGAGGGCCATCCTCGGCGCGGTGCGGGGCGGCTACGTCAAGACGCTGGTCACGGACGAGGTGACGGCCCTTGAGGTTCTGACGCTCGCCCGACCGTCCACAGGACGTCCGCCTGCGAGCCCGCGCCACGTCCCCGACCCGCCAGCTCCCGCCCCACACATCGGGCCGGCGGCTGCCCAGCCCACCAGGGGCTGCCCCTGGGCGCGCATCGCCAGCGCAGGGGCAATGCCACCCACCTGATCGGAGAAGTCGATCGAAGGAGGTATGACGCACGCCACCCCAGCGATATCGAAGACCTGTGTGCAGTCCGCATGCGCGAGGCAAGTCTGGAGCTTCGTGCACCGGGACATTGAGGAAAGGTGAGGATCGCATTCATGGACGAAGCGAATCGCAGCCTGATCGGTCAGGCAACCTTGACTCGCAGGGGCTTTCTCCGCGTCGCCACGCTGCTCGCCGGCGGGGCGGCCATCGGGACGCTGTCAGCGTGCAGCGCGCAGCCAGCCGCGCCTGCCAAGCCGGCCGAAGCGCCGAAGCCCGCTGAGGCCGCGAAGCCAGCAGCGCCGGCCGCGGCGCCTGCCAAGCCGGCCGAGGCAGCGAAGCCGGCCGCGCCAGCCGCTGCCGCGCAGCAGGCGCCGTCCTCCGCCAAGCCTGGCGACTTCGACTGGAAGAAGTACAAGGGCACGACCATCAACCTGGCGCTGAATAAGCACCCGTACACCGAGTCGCTGATGCCCCTCCTGGACCAGTTCAAGGAGGAGACCGGCATGGACGCCCAGTTCCTGATCCTGCCGGAGGCAGAGTACTTCCGCAAGATCGAGCTGGACATGTCAACAGGCGCCGGCGAATACGACGTCTTCATGTGCGGCCCGACCCGCAACTGGACCTACGCGAAGCCCGGCTGGCTCGAGCCGCTCGACCAGTACCTCGGCGACGCCAAGCTCACTCACCCCGAATACGACCACGCCGACTTCTTCCCGCTGCTGCGCGAGGCGAACATGTGGGACAAGACTGTCGGCGGCGGCGTCGGCAAGGGGAGCACCTGGGCCATCCCCGTCCACGTCGAGACGTACGTGCTGGCCTACCGGAAGGACATCTTCGACGAGAAGGGGATCAAGGTTCCCACGAACCTCGACGAATGGTCCGACGCTGCAAAGAAGGCGACCTTCAAGGACAAGGACGGCTCGCAGATCTACGGGACCATCCAGCGCGGCGTCCGCGACGGCAACACCGGCACAGGCTTCGTCTCGGCGTACCGGGCGTACGGCAACGTCGACTTCGACGACAACTTCAACGTCCAGGTCAACCAGCCCGGGGCGGTCAAGTTCTACGAGCAGTGGGCCCAGACCGTCAAGGAGACCAGCACGCCCGGCTGGACCAACGTGACCTGGTACGAGGGCAAGGAGTCGTTCACGCAGGGCAAGTACGCGATGTACTTCGACTGCGACTTCTTCGGCGCCGGCTACGAGGACAAGAGCACGTCCAAGGTGGCCGGGAAGGTCGGCTACGCGCCGCCGTTGTCGCCCTCGCCGGACAAGCGCTGGTCGAATCTCTACACCTGGGCGCTCGGCATGTCGGCCGCGTCGAAGCACAAGGAAGCCGCCTGGTACCTGATCCAGTGGGCCACCAGCAGGCAGCGCCTGCTCGACGCGACGACGAAATACAACAACTACAACCCCACCCGGAAGTCGGTCTTCGACAACCCCCAGGTCCAGGAGACGATGAAGTCGTGGGGGAGCGGGACGTACCTGCCGACCGTCCTCGACAACCTGACCAAGTACGCCAAGATCGCCTACCGCCCCAACCCTGAGCTGCCGGCCTTCAACGTCCGGACGTCGCAGGCGCTCCAGGAGGTCTGGAACGGCCAGCCGGCTCAGAAGGTCATGGACGCGGCGGCTGAGGAAATCAACGCCAACATGACCAAGGCGGGTTGGCGCAAGGCGTAGCACTCTGCCGAGAGGGTCGTCCGCTTCCCCTGGCCCCCGGGTGGGGCCAGGGGCTCATTGCCTGTGCTGCCGGGGTTCAAAGCTGCCAGTCTGGCGAGCTGATCGCCTCCGGCTCGGGCGCCCCGCGCACACCCTCACGCACTTCGTGTACACCTCTAGGGAGTTTCCACGCGTGCAAGCAGAAGCTGCGATCCACGGGCGCGACAAGAGCGTTGCGCTGCCAGCAGCCCGGTCAGCCCGGGAGGCGCGCGAGAAGCGGTTAGCCCTGGCGCTGCTCCTTCCGTCGGTGCTGATCCCGATGCTGCTGATGCTGGCCTTCCTGTTCGGCATCGCGATGACGTTCACCCAGTGGCGATTGACGACAGGATTCGTCGGGTTCATTGGGCTGAGCAACTACGTCGAGCTCCTGACCCGGGGCGATTTCTGGCACGCCCTGGCGATGACGTTGAAGTTCACGCTGATCGACGTGCCGGTGGAGCTGGCGCTTGGCCTCGGGCTGGCGCTGCTGCTCAACGAGAAGCTGAAGGGGCTGCGCTTCTGGCGCACGCTCCTGATCCTGCCGCTGATGACGCCGCCGGTGGTCGGCTCGCTGCTGTGGAAGGTCATCATGCGGCCGACCGGCGCCGGGATTCTCAACCACATGCTGATGTCGGTGGGCTTTCCGATGCAGGGGTTCCTGGGCGATCCGAACCAGGCCATCCTCTCGCTGGTGGCGATCGACGTCTGGCTGTACACGCCGTTCGTCGCCACGATCCTGCTGGCTGGCCTGCAGTCGCTGCCGCGCGATCCGTACGAGGCCGCGCTCGTGGATGGCGCAAGCGCCTGGCAGGCGTTCCGGCACATCACGCTGCCGCTGCTGATCCCCTACTTCATCGTCGTTGGCTTCTTCCGGGCCATCGACTCCCTGAACGTCTTCGACACGATCTATGGCACCACCACCGGCGGCCCCGGCGACGCCTCGCGGGTGCTGAACATGATGGCTCTGGAGGAGGGATTCAATTGGTACAATCTGTCGATCGGCATCACCGTGACCGTCTTCCTCTGGGCCCTCTGCATGGTTGTCGGCTACACGCTGTTCCGCCACGTGCAGCGGGAGCGCCAGGGTGGCATGGCCTGAGCCAGCCTGAAGGGAGACGATCATGGCTGTCGCGGTAGCAACCGACGTCTCCAGGCCGGTCGGTAGCAGAGGCTACGCGCAGGCCAAGAGCGCCGTCATGCACGTCCTGATCGCCGCCTACTTCGTCGTGACGATCTTCCCGTTCGCCTGGATCGTCGGCATGTCGCTCAAGCAGCCGGCCGACGTGGTCGCCGACCCGCCGACGATCCTGTTCACGCCGACGCTCGAAAACTACCAGGCAGTGCTCCTGGGAGCACGCTCCGCGCGCGGCGAGCAGGCCCGGACGGACATTCCGCGCGCCTTCCGCAACTCAGTCATCATCGCGGTGGGGTCGGTGGCCGTCGCCATGCTGGTGGGCAACCTCGGCGCCTTCGCACTGGCGAAGCTGAAGGTGCCGGCGCGCGAGTGGATCGCCTTCTTCTTCCTGTCGTTCCGCTTCGCGCCGGCGCTGGCGTTCATCATCCCGACGTTCGTGGTGTTCCGCACGGTCGGGCTGTACAACACCCACCTCGGGCTGATCATCATGAATCAGCTCATCGCGATCCCGCTGATCGTCTGGACGATGCGCAGCTACTACGAGGGTGTCCCCCATGAGCTGTTCGAGTCGGCCTGGATCGACGGGGCGGACATCTGGCAGACGATTCGCAACATCGCGCTGCCGCTCGCCGCGCCCGGCATCGCGGCGACAGCGATCCTGTCGTTCATCGCCTGCTGGAACAACCTGACATTCCCGCTGCTGCTCGGCGCCCGCGAGACCCAGACCGCCACGCTGGCGACGATCACCTTCATCGGCTACGAGCAGGTGCTCTGGGGGCAGATGGCGGCGGCGGCCGTCGTGACGATCGTGCCGGAGCTGATCCTGGCCGTGCTGGTGATGGGGTACATCGTGCGCGGCCTGACCTACGGCGCGGTGAAGGAGTAGCCAGCCGTCGCTGTGCGACCAGGTGCAACCACGACCTGACGATCCGGACGACCGGCCTCCTGTGGGCCGGCCGTCCACCGGAGAAGAAACGGAGGAGCACAATGAAGGCACGTGCCGCGATTCTCAGAGAGTACCAGCAGCCGATGAGCATCGAAGAGGTCGAGATCGACCCCCCGAAGGCCGACGAGGTGCTGGTGAAGATCGCCGCCGCCGGCGTCTGCCACAGCGACTACCACGTCATGAAGGGTGAGTGGCGCAACGGCCTGCCGATGATCCTGGGGCATGAAGCATCCGGCTTCGTCGCCGAAGTCGGGCCGGGGGTCAAGGATCTGAAGCCTGGAGACCGCTGCGCCCTCTCGTTCAGGTCGTGGTGCGGGCGCTGCCGCTACTGCATCGCCGGCCGCCCCATCCTCTGCAACGGCTACGACAACGTCGGCCCGCGCGGCTCGATGCTGGACGGCACCTACCGGGTCCACAAGGACGGCGAGGACATCCCGGTGATGGGCCGGATGGGCGGCTTCGCAGAGTACGCCGTGATGCCAGCCCAGCAGCTGGTCCCGATCACCGCCGACATCGGCATGGATGTCCTCTGCCTGATCGGCTGTGCCGTGACAACGGGGGTTGGCGCGGTCCTGAACACCGCCAAGGTTGAGTCCGGCAGCACCGTCGCCGTGATCGGGACCGGCGGCGTCGGGCTGAACGTGGTGCAGGGGGCCGTGGTGGCCGGCGCGAGCCGGATCTTCGCCATTGACCTGCTGGACAACAAGCTGGACTACGCCGGCTCGTTCGGCGCGACGGACCTCGTCAACGGCTCGAAGGCCGACCCGGTCCAGCAAGTGCTGGATCTGACGGACGGCCAGGGCGTGGACTACGTCTTCGAGGCGATCGGCAACGTCAGGGCCACCGAGCAGGCCATCAAGATGACGGCGCGCGGCGGCACCACGACCCTCGTGGGGATGGCGCCCCAGGCCCAGGCCGCCACCTTCGATCCGCTCCTCTTCGTGCAGCGTGAGACGCGGATGCTCGGCTGCTTCTACGGCTCGTTCCGCCCCAAACTGGACTTCCTCCGCTACGTGGACATGGCCATGAAGGGGCAGCTCCGGGTTGGCGAGATGATCTCGCGGCGCTACAGCCTGGACGAGATCAATGAGGCATACGACCGCCTGGGGCGCGGCGAGGTCGCACGGAGCGTCATCAGCTTCGAAGCGTAGCCGGGCGGGACATCCAACCGACACACCACCAGTCTCGGCAGGGTGGCGCGGATGCGGCCTCGCGGCCACCCGCCGGGACACCGACCCTCCGCTATACTACGCCGCTAGGCATTGGTGCAGGGTTGCACATCTGCGCGGGGGCGAACCGTGGAAGACCTGGGCACGCGCCTGCTGGTGAAAGTGGCGCAGTTCTACCACCAGCAGGGGTTGAACCAGGATCAGATCGGCCGTCAGCTCGGCGTCTCCCGCTCCAAAGTGTCGCGCATGCTCAAGGAGGCGCGCGAGCGTGGGCTGGTCGAGATCAGCATCCACTATCCGGCCCGGTTCTCCCTGGATCTCGAACGGCAGCTCGAAGTCGAGCTTGGGCTGCGCGAGGCCGTCGTGGTCAACGCTGGCGGCATCGTGGGCGGGCAGATGCTCAGCCCGGTGGCTGGCGCCGCCGCTGACTACCTCCTGCGAGTCCTCCAACCGAACGACGTGCTGGGCGTGTCCGGCGGCGAAACGGTGGCCCACACCGTCCAGGTCATGCCGGCCACGAGTATCGAGCAGCTCGCGGTTGTCCAGTTGGGCACCGCCGTGGCCTATCTGGGCGACGGCGCAGCCTACTCCTCGGCCGAGGTTGCACTGCACCTGGCCCAAAAGCTCGGCTGCATGGAACGGCTGGTGCTGATCCCCGTGCCGTCGCTTCTCGATACCGAGACGATTCGGGACGCGCTCCTGCGTGATACCGGCGTGCAGCGTGCGATGGCGCGCCTCGCATCCTGCACCGTCGCGCTGGTGGGGATCGGCGCATTGGAGCCGACGCCGGCCGGCCCGGAGACGCCTGTCTCGGTGGAGTCTGACGCCAGCGAGCGAACGGTCCAGCGTCGCCGCCGACAGATCCGCCCGGTCACCGACGGCGAGGTGGCCGAGCTGCGGCATGTTGGCGCAGCCGGCGAGATCTGTACGCGGTTCTTCGGGAGCGACGGCGAGCCGTGCGTCACGTCATTGGACCGGCGTATGGTCGCGCTGGACCTGGGGCAGCTCCGCGCGGTGCCGCTGGTGGTAGGGGTGGCGTGTGGGCAGCAGAAGGCGGCCGCCATCCTCGGTGCGGCGCGCGGGGGCTATCTCAAGGCGCTGGTGACGGACGACATCACCGCGACGGCTGTTCTGGCGCTGGCCCGATCCGAGCACGAGACCGACGGCGTCATTCGCGGAGATCTGGCCGCGCGCCACGAAGGCCGCCACGAAGGCCGCCACGAAGGCCGATGAGTGGCCCCAACCTATCTGCTGGGCATTGATGTCGGCACCCAATCCACGAAGGGGGCGCTGGTTACGCTCGACGGGCAGGTCGTGGCCTATCACGCGGTCGAGCACGGTGTCAGCCGTCCGTTTCCTGGCTGGGCCGAGCAGGATGCCGGCAGCATCTGGTGGGGGGACGTCGTCCGGGTCACCCGGGTGCTGCTCCGCGAGAGTCACGCCGATCCACGGGCCGTGGCTGCCATCGGCGTGAGCGCGCTCGCGCCCGCGATGGTCCCTGTGAACGCAGACGGCCAGCCGCTGCGGCCGGGCGTCCTCTACGGCATCGACACCCGAGCGCACACGGAGGTCGAGCAGCTCAATCGCGATCTGGGCTGGGATGCACCGAGTACGCCGCCCGCGCAGCGCTTGCAGGCGCAATCGGTGGTCCCGAAGATCCTCTGGTTCCGCAAGCACGAGCCAGAACGGTGGCGGCAGACCGGCAAGCTCCTGGGAGCCACCGGATTCGTGGTGCATCGGCTGACCGGTGTGCACGCGATCGACAACGGGAACGCCGAGGCATGGACGCCCTGCTACGATGCCTCGCGCGGCCAGTGGGACGCGGCCATGTGCGAGCGCGTCGGCGTGCCGCGCCGTCTGCTCCCGGAGATTCGGGCAGCCGCCGACGTGGTTGGCGAAGTCACGCCGGAGGCTGCCCGTCAGACCGGCCTGGCCGAGGGGACACCGGTGATCTGCGGCTCGATGGACGTGCTGGCCGAGTATCTGAGCGCCGGCGCGATCCAGGCCGATGAGGGCTGCCTCGTCTTCGGCTCGACGATGTGCCTGTGCGTGCTGTCAGCCGAGCCGCGTGCGCACCCGTCTCTCTATGGCGGCTGTAGCCTGGTGCCGGGCCTGTCCCGGCTGTCCGGCGGCATGGCGACGGCCGGGGCGCTGGCGCGCTGGTTTCGGGACGGCTTCTCGCTCCCGGAGCTCCAGACCGAGCGCGAGTCTGGGGTCAGCGCCTACCACCTGCTCGACGATGCAGCGGCGGCCATCTCCCCCGGCTCTGACGGAATCGTGGTGCTGCCGTACTTCAGCGGAGAGCGCACCCCGGTCTTCGACGCCCAGGCGCGCGGCATGATCCTGGGACTCACCGTGTCGCATACCAGAGCGCACCTGTACCGAGGTCTTCTGGAGGGCGTGGCCTACGGCGTCCGGCACCACCTTGACCTGATGGCCGAGGCCGGCGTGACACCCAGACGGCTGGTGGCTGTCGGCGGCGGCAGCCAGAGTAGCCCGTGGATGCAGATCGTGAGCGACGTGACGGGCAGGCCGCTGGAGTGCGTGGAGCGGCCGATCGGCGCGGCCCTGGCAGACGCCTTCCTGGCCGGGTACGGCATCGGCCTCTTTCGTGACCTGGCACCGCTCGCCGAGGACTGGGTGAGGATTGGGCGCACGGTGCAGCCTGATGCTGCCACGACGGCGATCTACGAGAGGTACTACCGCGTGTATCGCCGCCTCTATGCGCGCACCGCCGAGGAGATGCACGAACTGGCTCAACTGAGCGCCAGACAGCTGTAGGCGGCAGGTGAGCGTCCACCGGGGGGCTAGGGCGCGCGGGCTGCCGCCCCGTAGCGCAGCCCGTCGATGACCAGCGCGAGCATCCGGCCCACCGTCTCCCGCCACTGCGGGCCGTCCGGCAGGTACCAGCCGGCGTTGATGACCCGCATCACGTCGTCCGGCGCGGCGTCTGCGCGCAGCGTGCCATCGGCAGCGCCCGCCTCGAGAATCTGCCCGAGCGCCCGCAGAATCCGCGCCTTCGTCTCGGCGAAGACCGGCGACTCGGTGGAGGAGACGGCGGTACAGAGCGCATCGCCCATGCGGCGCTTGGTGGCAACGTAGTCCGCGAAGCGGTCCAGCCAGCGACCCAGCGCGATGTCGGCCGGCAGACTGGCGAGCAGCTCGCCGGCCGCCGCGCACAGTGAGTCCACCTCGTGCTGGTACGCCGCGACGACCAGGGCGTCGCGGTTGGGAAAGTGCCGGTAGAGGGTGCCGATGCCGACGCCAGCGCGGGCCGCGACGGCCTCCAGCGCCACATCCTCGCCGTCATCGGCGAACGCCGCCATCGCGGCGGCCAGGAGCTTCTCACGATTGCGCTGCGCGTCAACCCGGAGGGGACGAGCGAAGGTGACCACGGCAGTAGACCCCGTTGCTTGACAAAGCGGAGGCTCCTC
The DNA here is from genome assembly GCA_020850535.1 of Chloroflexota bacterium. NCBI lineage: Bacteria > Bacillati > Chloroflexota > Chloroflexota bacterium. The sequence continues at coordinate 21,404 of JADZEM010000123.1, read as the reverse complement.
CGTTTATACTCCCAGTCGAAGCGGAGGTGGCTCCGCTTTCAGTATACGCGGCCAGGGCTCCTGACTGCTACCGGTCGCGCCTCGCGGCGCGCTCCGAGAGAAAGGATGTGTGACGCATGATCGAGAACAAGGTCTGGTCTCATGCGGGCGGCTGGCGTGTGCGCGGTCTGGACCTCTCCGGCGACGAGCCGTCCCACATCCATCTGCCCCGCCGGCGGCGCTTTGTCGGCCAGGACGAGCAGGGCCATGCCGGTGCGCGCGGGGCGTGCGCCGGCGACCACGAGCGCCGGGCGCACGGCGTGTCGTCCGCCGACGAGGCCTGAGCCAGCCGTCTGCCGGCTCGGCCTGGTCCACCCCGGCCGAGCTGCATCGGTAGCTCTCCATGGTCATCCTCTGAGGTGCCGCCAAGCGGCATGGGGGCTGCGCTCAGGATTCCCGCACCTCCCAATCTGCTGCGTGCTGCGTGCTGCGCAGCGGGTCGGGAGGTGCGGGAATCCGGCCCTGGAATACCGTCCCCGGCTCGAACGTTGCATTCACTGACCGGGCTGACCGATCATGGCAGCGACCGAGCAGGAGGACAATCCCTTGACCGCCGACGCAAACACGGTAAAGATGTTCACTACCACGTGGTGCGGCTTCTGCAAGGGCACCAAGCGCTATCTTGACAGCAAGGGCGTGGCCTACGAAGAGATCGACATCGAGCAGCACCCCGAGTACGGTGAGCAGATCGAGAAGGAGACCGGCGGCTTCAGGACCGTTCCGACCCTCGAGATCGACGGCAAGCTGTACGTCAACCCGAGCCGCAAGCAGCTGGACGAGCTCCTGCACGTCTAGCCGGCCCGGGTGGCCGCTGGCGCTGCCCTCGCCGCCCAGGCGGGGGGTCTCGTGCACCTCTGGCCGAGATCCCTCGTTGTACGTCCTGGGGCAGATGCTGTGATGCGCCGTGCGCCGAGGGCGTCCCTGAAACCGGGCTGGCGGCTGACCCGGCGCGCGCTCATGCGGCGCGCTGGCTGGGTGCTGTTTGCCTTGCCCATCAGCACCGGCCTGCTCGGCTCGCTGGCGCGCAGCGCCGAGGCTGCCCCCCTGGGCCAGAGCGCCACGCCCGCCGAGCTGACCCCGACCTCGCCCCCGCCCCCGCCCCCGGCGACAGCCACTGCCACGGCCACGCCCACCGATACGCCGGCCACCCCGACGGCCACGCCGCCTGCGGCCCCCACCTCGACGAGCGGCCCCGCTGTGCTCACCCCGACGAGCACGCCCGAGCCGCCAGGGCGGCCGATGCCCGGATCGACGCCGATCCCAGGAGTCACACCGACCGTGACCCGTGAGACCGTGCTCCAGACCCTCCGTCTGACCCACCCGCGCCTGCTGCTCTCCCCCGACGACGAAGCCCGCATCCGGCGAGCGCTGGCCTCCGACAGCGTCGCTCGGGGCTATCGTGACAGCCTCGTGCGGAACGGCGCGCGCATCATGACCCAGCCCACCCCCGAGCGCGTGCTGATCGGGCCACGCCTGCTGACCGTCAGCAGGACGGTGCTGGACCGCGTCGCCACCCTGGCGCTGCTGTACCGGCTGGACGGCGATCCGCGCTGGGCGCAGCGTGCGCGCGCCGAGCTGCTGGCCGCCGCTGGCTTCTCGGACTGGAATCCCTCGCACTTCCTCGACGTGGCCGAGATGTCGCACGCCTTCGCGCTCGGCTACGACTGGCTCTACGACTTCCTGTCCGCCGACGAGCGCGCCACCATTCGGCGGGCGCTCGTCGAGAAGGGGCTGCGGCCGACCGAGGAGCAGTACGCCACCCGCGCCGGCTGGACCCGCGCCACCCACAACTGGAACTTCGTCTGCAACGGCGGCGCGATCATCGGGGCGCTGGCCGTGGCCGACGAAGAGCCAGGGCTGGCCGGGACGCTGGTCGCCCAGGCGCTCGCGTCGATGCCGTCGGCCCTGGCCAGCTACGCGCCAGATGGCGCCTGGGCCGAGGGGCCGGTCTACTGGGACTACGGCACCCGCTACCTCGTCTCGGCGCTGGCCGCGCTCACCTCAGCCCTCGGCACGGACTTCGGGCTGTCTGACGCGCGCGGCCTGTCCGTCACCGGTCGTTTCCGCCTCCACGTCACCGGCCCGACCGGCCTCTTCTTCAACTTCGCAGACGCCAGCGCCCGGACCGGCGGCTCGCCCTCGCTGTTCTGGCTGGCGCGCCGGTACGATGATCCAGTACTGGCCGCTGGCGCGCGCGAGGCCGCCCAGGCCGGCGCATCCGCTCGCGACCTGCTCTGGTACGACCCGCGTGGTACGACCGCCGACGTCGCGGCGCTGCCGCTCGACGTTCGTTATCAGGCCGCCCACCTCGCCTGCTTCCGCTCCGCCTGGAACGACAAGAACGCCCTCTACGTCGGCTTCAAGGGCGGTGACAACACCACGAACCACGCCCACCTGGACCTCGGGACGTTCGTGCTGGATGCGCTCGGCCAGCGCTGGGCCGTCGATCTCGGGCCGGACGACTACGATCTGCCGGGCTACTTCGGTGCGGAGCGCTGGACCTACGAGCGGCTGAGGACCAGCGGCCAGAACACCCTCATGCTCAACGGCGCGAACCAGGACCCGCGCGCGGCAGCCCCGCTCTCGGCGTTCCGCACCGCCACGGACGGCGGCTTCGCCATCGCCGATCTGACGGCTGCCTACGCCCCGGGCGGCGCGACGCGCGTCAACCGGGGCATCGCCCTGCGCGACACGCGCTCGCGGGTGCTGGTGCAGGACGAGATCGAGGCGATGCAGCCGGTTGACGTGACCTGGACGATGCACACCGAGGCGGCCGTCGAGGTGGACGGCGCTCGCGCGCTGCTGAGCCAGGGCGGGGCGCTGCTCGAGGCCCGCATCCTGTCGCCCGCCGACGCGACGTTCGCCGTCGAGGAGCTGGCGCTCGATCCGCCCCAGCAGTCCACGGCAGGCATCCGCCGCCTGCTGATTCGTCTGCCGGCCGTCACCACGGCCCAGCTTGCCGTGCTGTTCACGCCGCGACGAGACGCGGCCACGGGCGCAGAGTTCAGCACGCCAGCGACACTGCCCGGCACGCCCGTGCCAACCCCGACGCCCCGGCCCCTCCCAACCGATACGCTGCCGCTGCCCGAGATCGTCAACCTCAACCGCTGGGCCCTGTTCGACGCGCCAGACGCCATCGCCGAGACGTAGGGGCTCCTGGGCCGCAGGATCATCGTCTCGGGAAACGTACCCACGACTGTCACCGCTCCCTACAGGCCCGTCACCAACTCTGCGATGGCCTGCTTGCGCGGCAGGCGGCCCTCCGTCCGGTACTGCTCGACGCCCTCGCGGTCCAGCAGGATGACGGTCGGGACCATCCGGATGCCGTAGCGCTCGCGGACCTCCTGGCCCACGTCATCGGACACGTTCACGCGCAGCACGTCGAGCTTCACGGCCAGCTCGCGCTCGATGCTGTCGACGATCGGGCGGGAGGCAAGGCAGGCCCCGCAGTTGTCGGAGAACAGGTACAGCAAGGTCGGCTGCCCCTGCCCGATCTCCTCCTGGACGCCCCGCCAGGAGACGACGTCGCTCGATCCGCCGCGCAGCATCCGCTGGGCGACCGCCAGCCCGACGCCGACGCCGCCGACCGTGACCGCCGGCCAGACGCCGCCGAAGCGCGCGCCAACAACCCAGGCCACCAGCATCGCAACGGCGCTCGTGAACAGGTACGAGTAGCGGTTGACGAACGAGACCATGACGCTCACGCCTCCAGACGAGCAGGCCCGTCACACCCGTGTGCGTGCCGTGCCGCTACTCGCCAGTCTTGTACGGGTCGGTGTACGAGTCTGGGGCAAAACCGTCGCCGGGCTGGCTCGCCTGCTGGATGAGCAGCCAGGGCGAGAGGCGCATCCGGATGAAGTCGCGCCAGCTCAGGGCGCGCTCGAAGGCTGGGCGACGCGCCGAGCGCTCCTGTGCGGCAGATGGCCAGGCGGGCGCCACCACCACCGCCACCCCGAGCATCGAGGCCGCCAGATACTTGCGCCAGCGTGCCCGCCACCCGCCATCGGACGCGGCGTCGGAGGTGACAGATGGGGCCGGACCGCGCTGTGCCGGGTGTGCAGGGGTTGGGTGCGAGGGCTGCCTGTGCATGGTGCCTTCCGTGGCCTGCTTGAGAGAATCGTACACTGGTGGCCCTGCGCGACGCAGGCTGGCGGCCCTATGCGACGCAGGCTGGCGGCCCTATGCGACGCAGGCTGCGTGTGCGCCAGTGCAACCGACTGGCCGCCGTCCCGGGTGCCTCCACAGATGGCGTCACACGGCCACTACGGGGTGATCTCGAACCTGTAGCATCGGCGGCCGGGCTGCTGTCAACGGAAAACCGCCTCCGTATGATCGCGCCGTGATGCCGTTCCAATCGCTCGCCCAGGCGCTTCGCGCCACCATACGCCGATCACTCCGCCACCGCCGAGGGCACGTATCCGGGCTCGCTCGGGTGCTCTCGTTCGTCGTCATGGCTGGCCTCATCTTCAGCGTCCTGCCGGGAGAGGACGCTGCGGCGCTTCCCGCGCCGGCCAGCCCGACGGCAACGCCTCGGTCTTCGTCTCAAGTCCGCCCAGCTGCCGCTAACGGCAACTTCATCACGGGCACCGTCTGGGACGATACACGCATCCGCAACGGCATCATCGACGACAACGAGGGTCCGCTGGAGACGACGAACGTCGTCACGATCTCCATCGAGCGCGTGGACACGCCCGGCGTGCCCGTCCCGTGCGTGGGCGGCGCGGACACCCCGCCAAACATCAACCCGGTCGATTCGACGGGCCGCTATCGCTGCAACGTACCGGCCCCTGGCGCCCACCGTGTCACCATCACGGTGCCGTCCGGCTTCGAGGCCACCACCCCGCGTCAGCGCGAGGTCACGACGACCGCCACCGAGGGCGGCGTGGCCAACTTCGGGCTGGCGAACCTCGACCAGCGCATCCGGACCATCGCGGGGGTCGTGTTCCTCGACTGCAACGAGAACGGCATCCGAGACCTTGCCACTGAGTTCGACAACAACCCGCCCAGCGGCTCGTTCACCGTCCGCCTGGAACGCACGGACGGCAGCAACCGCATCACCTCACGCAGCACGCGGTACAGCTTCGACAATGTCGATTCGGGCACGTACATCGTCTCCCTGGCGATCAACGACTCGGACGTGAAGGCGACGACCTCCACCCGCCGCGAGGTCACCATCGGCTCGACGTTCGGCGCGGTGGTGGACTTTGGCCTGATCGGCCTGAACGGCAACGGCGCGTGCGCGCGCGCCGCCCAGGCCACGGCCACGACCGCCGCGGCGACCGCCGTCACCGTGGCGAACCGTACCGCGACCGCCATCGTGCGGTCTGGCGGGCAGGGGCTTGAGCCGGGGCAGGTGCCACCGGCCGCCGCCACCGCGATCGCCGCCGGCGCCACGGCCACCGCCGCCCGCTTCACTCCGACCCCGATCCCGACCCCGGTCCCCACGGCCACGCCGATCCCGACGACACGGCTCGCGTCGGCCTACCCGCGCTCGGCGCGCTTCCTGATGCAGGCCGTTGCCAAGTACCCCGACGGGCGGCGCATCGACATGCTGGCCGAGGGTGCGCTGATCGGCCTGGAAACCATCGTGTTCCAGGACGCGGGCCAGCGCGTTGGCTCGGAGCAGCTCTCGATGCGCATCAAGCGCAACGAGCAGGTAGACGACATCGTCGTGACGGCGCAGGACGCCTACCGGCAGCGGCAGAGCGACGACTTCTGGCGGATCGTCTCGTACAGCGAGATCCGCAACGAGCTGGGGCTGCTGGCGCCGCTCGACGCCATCGTGGCGCTGCGCTGCATCTCACGCGGCCAGGACGGCGGCCAGGCCGTCGTCAACGGCAACGTGACCCGCTACATCCTGGGCGACGTCGATACGATGCGCTTCTGGGAGACCAGCATCCGGCCGGTATACGGCACCGGCGGCGGCGGCTCCTCCTCCTCCAGCGCCCCGACCATTGCTGGCGGCGGCGGCCGCACGGCGCAGGGCCGGGTGATCCCCTCCTGCACACCGCCGCCGCAGTCCCGCATCACCCCCGGCGAGGCCATCGTCGAAGGGGCGCAGCCGGTCTACCAGTCGATGCAGGTGGAAGCCTGGGTCGGGCTGGAAGATGGCCTGATCCGCTCGGAGCGGATGACGGCGCGCGTGTTGCCGCCCATCGGCGACCCGAAGCGCATGCCTGACCCCATCGAGTTCGACATGGTGCTCACGTACTCCGACGTGAACCTGCCGATCACCATCATCCCGCCGCCGGTCCCGACCCCGACGGCGATCCCGCCGACGGCCGGCCCGGCCAGCCAGGGCGCCGGGCAGCCAGCCGCTGTCCAGCCTGCCCCGGACAATGGACGCCAGAGCGGCCTGCAGGCCCCGACCCCTGGGCTGCCCGGGTTCCCAACGCCCGAGACGTCTGAGCCGCCCGAGTCCGTCATCGAGGGTGGCGAGCAGCCAGCACAGCCATCGAACGCAACCCCTGGCCAGCGCGAGCAGGCTCTGGCAGCCGAGCGCGCCCTGGTGGCCCTGGCGACAGGTGGACAGCCTCGGACGGGCAGCTACGCTCGCGGCAACAACATCGTCCTGGACATCCCGTTCCGGACCCAGCTCGACAACACGAACTACGCGCCCACCAACTCGGGGCCAGCCAGCCTGGCGATGGTCCTGGGCGGGTACGGCACCAACGTGGCCGTCAGCGATCTGCGCGCGCTGATGAACGGCCTGGACGGCAACTACAGCCCTGGCGCAACGGTCCGCATCGAGACCATTGCCCGGGTGGCGGAACGCGGAGGACTGAACGTCATCGACCTGTACCGTGGCGCTCGCTTCAACGAGTGGACGGTGGAGCAGGTCCGCGAGATGATCCGACGCGGGTACCCGGTGGCGACGCTGGTGCAGGGCGCGGTCCTGCCGGGCGGCACGCCGCAGGGCGCGGCCCGCGAGCGCTTCATCACCATCGTCGGGATGGACGGCGACGAGTTGATCTACCACGATCCGGCCTACCCCGACGAGGGGCAGGGCGCGGCGCGGCGGATCCCCGGCCGCCTGCTGGAGCAGGGCTGGCTGGCGGCCTCGACGCCACGGTTGGCGGCAGGGTTCTCGCTCGGGCCAGAGGGCCGTGGGATGCTGGACAGCGCTCGCAGCACGGAGGTGGGGCCAGGGACGCCGGTGGCAAGCCCCTCGCCGGACCTGCAGGCCACGGTTCCCGTCATCGCGACCCTGGAGCCGACGCCAACGCCGCCCGCCCCTGAGTACCCGTTCGGGCTGCCGGTCCACCCTGTGCTGGTACTGTTCTGGCTGATCCTGGTAGTGCTCTTGCTGGTGATCCTGGTGAGAAGCCTGCGGTAGCGACCGGGCGACAAGATACACCCCGTTCCCGAGCACCGGGAGCGGGGTCTTTTCTTGCGGCCCTCCATCGTCATCCCGACCGCGGCGAGGCACGAGCAGTACCCAGGGCGATGGCATGTGCATTGGTGTCCCCGAAGGATCATGGAACGGGCGGTCGGGGACTGAAGTCCCCGCCTACAGTCACGCCGTCGCTGCGCGACGGCCGTGGGGAACGGCTGGGGCTGGTGCGACTGGCGCGTCGCGCAGCGACTGCAGGAGTGTAGGCGGGGCTTTCAAGCCCCGACGCGGCGGCACGACGTCCCCTCCGTCATCCCGACTGCGGCGAGGTACGAGCGAAGGGATCTTCCCCTTCGTGGCTACGCGAGGAAGATCCCTCGACTTCGTTCGCAAGCTCACGTCGCTCGGGATGAGGGGGAGGGAAGGCGCGATGCCTGTGAGGGGCAGCCCGCGCCCCAGTCGGGCGGGGGTGGCGCCAGGGAGATCGACAGCCGCTCTCCCCGGGGGAGCGGGCGCCGTACCGCGTACACTCCCTGTGGGCGCGGGTGCGCTGACGTGCGTGGAGGCGGGTGCAGGTGCTCTGGCAGCGGGGGCATGGCCGCGAGGTCGGCGTGGGCGGGGGAATCCTGCTGGCCGGGGCCGTTGTCCTGGCCGTCAGCGCCCTCGCGGACGGCGAGCTCGGGCGGTTCACCGGGGCGTTCGGGAATGTCGCGGCCATTGTACTGCTGGCGGTGCTGGCGCAGCTGCGGCCAGTCTGGCCGGCCCTGCGCGTCCTGACCTGGGTGGTCTTCGGTCTGCTGCTGACGGTCGGGCTGGCGCTGGTGCTCTCGGCGTCGCTGATGCCGGTCGATCCCGACGGTACCGGGAGCCTCTCACCGGACGTGCTCCTGAGGCTCGGTGTGGCGCTCGGGCTGGCCGTGCTGGGGGTGCTTGGGGCGGTGAGCCTGCTGATCGGCGGGCTGTGGGCGAGGCTCGCAACGCGCCTTGGCGGCCGGGTCGATCCGCATGACACCCGCCACGCCCAGGCGATGGTCGGGCTGGTGGCCGCATCCACGCTGGCGTTCGTCCCGATGATCGCGCTCGGCGGCGATGCGCCGGCCCTCCTGATGGTGGACGCGGACCCGGAGGCGTTCGGGCTGGACCGTTCGAGCGGGGGGCAGATCCTGGACATGGTCTACGACCTCGTCTGGACGATCCCGCTGGCCCTGCTGCTGGTGGGCGTGCCGCTGCGGCGGACGCTGCGCGAGGCGCTCGACCGACTGGGGATTCGGCCGCTTGGCGTGCGTGGCCTCGCCGTCGGGGTGGTGGCGGCCGGGGTGCTGTGGGTCGCCGGCACGGCGCTCGACTACGCGACGTACCACCTGTGGGAGTCAGCGGGCTGGCCGACCACCGATCCTGAGCTGGTGGACCGGCTGATGGGCGCGGCGATGTCGCCGGTCGGGGCGGTGGTCGCGGCAGTGGCGGCTGGCCTGGGCGAGGAATTGCTGATGCGGGGCGTGTTGCAGCCGCGCTTCGGCTGGCTGCTCCCGAATCTGGCGTTCACGGCGGCGCACGCCTTTCAGTACAACCTGGATGCGCTGGTCAGCGTGTTCGTGCTGGGGGCGCTGCTGGCGTTCGTGCGCGCTCGCTGGAGCACCAGCGAGGCCATCGTGGCGCACGGCCTGTACGACCTGGTGCTGTTCCTGGGAGGCAGCATCGACCTGGGGTAGCGTGACCTGGGGTAGCGTGACCCCGGGCAGCGTGACCCCGGGCAGCGTGACCTGGGGTAGCATGGTGGGGCGGAGACCTGATCTCCCCCGATCACTCGCAGAGAGGCGCGCAGAAGACATCATGGGCTATCCGCTGGCTGGCATCCGAGTCGTGGCGCTGGAGCAGGCCGTTGCCGCGCCGTTCTGCACCCGCCATCTTGCCGATCTCGGGGCAGATGTCGTCAAGATCGAGCGCCCGGACGGCGGCGACTTTGGCCGGCGCTACGACACCGTCGTCAACGGCCAGTCCAGCTACTTCGTGTGGCTGAACCGGGGGAAGCGCAGCCTGACGCTCGACGTCAAGAGCACCGGCGGGCGAGAGCTGCTCGGGCGGCTGCTGGCCGGGGCCGACGTATTCATCCAGAACCTCGGGCCGGGCGTTGCGGATCGCCTGGGGCTTGGCGCGGCCACGCTCAGAGCGCGGCATCCGCGCCTGATCGTCTGCGAGCTGTCCGGCTACGGCAGCACCGGGCCGTACCGCGACCGCAAGGCGTTCGACCTGCTGCTGCAGGGCGAGAGCGGGCTGATCTCCACCACCGGCCGGCCGGATGCGCCCGCCAAGATCGGCATTTCCATCGCCGATATCTCCTCGGGCATGTACGCCTTCTCCTCGATCCTCGCCGCCCTCTACGAGCGCGAGCGGACCGGCCAGGGCCGCACCATCGAGACGGTCATGCTGGACTGTCTCGCGGAGTGGATGAGCGCGCCGGCCTCATTCTGGATGTACGGCGGCGTCAAGCTGGAGCGGGCCGGCTGGCGGCACAACATCATCGTGCCGTACGGCCCCTACCGCTGCGGTGACGGCCAGTACGTCAACCTCGCGGTGCAGAACGAGGGCCAGTGGCGGCGGCTCTGCGAAGGCGTGCTGGGTCGGCCGGAGCTGCTCGAGGACGCCCGCTTCCTGAGCAACGAGTCGCGGCTGAAGAACCGCGCTGTGCTGGAGCCGCTCATCGAGGAGATCCTGGGCCAGTGGGACCGCCCGACCGTCGAGGCGAGACTGGAGCGGTCCGACGTGCCGTTCGGCAACCTCAACGAGGTGGACGGGCTGGTGGAGCATCCGCAGCTTGCGGCCCGCGAGCGCTGGCTGGACATCGAGACGCCGGCCGGGCCGATCCGGGCGCTGGCGCACCCGCTGAACCTCTCGGAGATGCCGCAGCGGGCTGACCCGGTCCCCGCCCTCGGCCAGCACACCGACGAGATCGCCGCCGAGCTTGGCTACTCGGCGGCGGAGATCGCGGCGCTCCACATCGCCGGGGCCGTCTGACGCCATTGGCACGTCTCCTGAGAGCCGTCCGGCACGTGCACCCGACCGACCTCCACAGGGAACCGCCACTCACCTGATACCGTCTCCGTCCTCTCACGACCAGACGGCTCGTTTCAGCCAAGGCAACTCTCCACGAACACCGGAGCAACCATGATCCATCGGCGGCGGTTCGTGCAGGTGGGTGGCGTCATCGCAGCGGCGTTGCTGGCAGGAACGGCCGGATCGGCTGCCGCCCAGGCCACCGGCGAACTGGCCGGGCTGGTCACCGGGCCGGACGGCGCACCGCTGGCCGGGGCCATCGTGACGGTGACCTCCGCGGATCTTGAGAGCGGCGAGGCCTCGCTGACCACTGATGCGGCTGGACGCTACACCCTGGGGCAGATCCCACCCGGCCTCTACGACGTGACGGTAGAGCTTCAGGGGTACCGCAAAGGCTCGCTCGCCACGCTCAAGGTCGAGGATGGGCGGACCACCCAGGCTGACCTCGTGTTGGAGCGGCGCTTCGGCGGCGAGGACGGCTACTGATGCAGTAGATGGCCGACCAGGCACTTGCGGGTTCGTTGGTGTTCCCGGCACGGGACAAGACGCACAGTCGGGGGTTGAAAGCCCCGACGACGCTGCACGACGTGCCCATCATGCACCTGCCCTGGCCTCCCCGCTGACGTGCTGGACGTCCGTGCATCAACTCCGTCACACTGCGTGCGCGGGAGCACAACGCCGTCTCTCCCCGGCTACGATCCTCCCGACGCCCCTCCTGTCGGACAGCCGTGGCCCGTGCCGCCTGTCCGACACGACGCCATCCTTCTCAGGCAGGTCATCGCCCGCGTGACACCACTCGGCCGCCCCATGCTGACGCGTGCCCTTGCGCTCACGCGGACTCTGGCGCTCACGCGTGCCCTGGCCCTCACGCTGGTCGTCGCCGTGCTGGCGTTCGGCGTGCTGCCGCTCGCCGCCGCCGAGCCGACCGCTCAGCTTGGACTCGTCTCAGGCACCGTCGCCGTCACCCACGGCAACGGCTCAGCGGTCCAGCCGGCCGGCTCAGGCCTCACGCTTGGCCCGGGTGACCGCATCGCCACGGTCGGTCGGTCGTCGGCGATTGTCGAGCTGCCGGGCATCGGGCAGATCGAGCTGGGCGCGGACACCACGATCATCATCCACGAGCTACGCACGGCCAGCGGGGCCACCGCGATCGTGGTCGAGATCGTCCAGGGGATGATCGTCAATCGCCTTGCGCCCACTGGCGACGCGCGCCTCGACTTCAGCATCGTTGACCCGAGCGGGCAGGCCGTCGCGCGCGCCGCCGGCAGCGCCGCCTTTGGCGTTGGGCGGGATGAGAACGGCAACGTGACCGTCGCCTGCTCGCACTGCGGCAACGGCGTCGTGACCTTCCCGGGCAACGGCAGTCCGCTGAGCAGCGGCCGGGCGCGCACCCTGACGGCGCGCGGCGACCTGACCGAGAGCGGCTTCCGAGGGTCGCTCTACGATGCCCTGGCCGAGGGCGCAGATGTTGACGGCGACACCTCAACGCCGTCCGGCAACCTCCTGCCGCCCGGACAGCGGACCGGCTCCCGCGACAGCCGCCAGACCGGCAGCAACGAGCGCGACACCCCGAACGGCCCCACCGGCCCAACCGCGCGCATCGTCAGCCCGTCCAGCGGCGAGAACGTCACCGGCTCGACGGTCATCGTGCGCTGGCAGACCATCGGCTTCACCATCGTGCCGGCGGCCCAGGCGACGAACCCGACCAGTCCGCAGCAAGTCCACGTTCACATCTTCCTGGACGTGGACCCGACGCCCTACCTGGGCACCGGTGTGCCGATCCCCCTCAACAACCCGAACATCGTCCACACGGCCAACCCCGTCGTGACGTTCCAGAACGTCCCGAACGGTACGCACCGGGCGTCCCTGGTGATGGCGACCGGCAACCACGTCTCGCTCAACCCGGCCGTCATGGACGTGGTGACATTTACGGTCGGCGGCAGCGCGGCGACGGTCGTCCCGACGCCGACCGCCGCGCCGACACCGACGCAGCCGCCGTCCATCGACGTCGAGGCGACCATCGCCAGCTACATCTACCTGCCCGATCCGATCCAGATCCACGTTGGCGACACCGTCCGCTGGACGAACCTCGACAACGTCCCGGACGGGCACACGGTCACCGCCAGCGATCACGCCTGGACGTCAGCCGTGCTCAACCAGGGAGAACAGTTCACCTACACGTTCACCCAGGTTGGCACGTTCACGTATTTCTGCGAGCCGCACCCGTTCATGACGGCGTTCATTGACGTGCAGCCGTAGCAAGCACGGACAGCAGACCCGTCTGGAGCAGGTGCGCTCCCGCTCCCAGAGCGACCGTTAGCTGACGGCGAGGCAGGTCACGCTCTCGGAGACGCCCGGGCACGCCCGCACCACCCGCGCGAACTTTCCGAGGTCGTCCATCGACGGCACCTCGCACTCGACGATGGCATCGTACGGACCGAGCACCCAGGTCATCTTCTTGACCTGCGGATGGGAGGTCACATGCTCCATACCGGTGATCTTGGTGCCGCCCTCGATCTTGATGAGCAGATACGCGGTGATCATTAGTCCGACTCCTCAGCGAATCTGTCTGAGTGTAGAACGCCGCCGCCCAGTGGCGCACTCAGACCCCGACGGCTGGCGGGTGAACGGGTGAAGGATCGCTTGTCAGTGCAGATGCAGTCACAGTACAGTTGCGAGACGTCTGGTCGGAGGCCCCACGTGAGTCATCACCCGCTCGCGCAGATGGTTGCTGCCGGCACGCGTCTGACCGCGCAGCGTCAGCTGATCTGGGATCTGCTGCACCAGTCTGGCGACCACCTGACCGCCGAGGAGATCCGCGCTCGGCTGGCAGGCCGGCTCCCCGGCCTGAACCTGCCGACGGTCTACCGGACGCTGGTCTTCCTGCGGACGGCCGGGCTGGTGCAAGAGCTGCATCTCGGTGAGGGGCCAGTGCGCTACGAGGCCCCGGAGACCGACGAGCGGCACCCGCACCTGGTGTGCCGGGGCTGCGGGCGCATCGAGCACCTCGAAGCCGCGGGATTGGCCCCTGCCCTCGAAGCCGCGGCCAGCGCGCGCGGCTACGCCGATCAAGAGATCGAGGTCGTGGTGTACGCCACCTGCGCGGGCTGCGCCGAGCGCCACACGCCGGCCGCCGCGAACGAGTGATGGTCCGTCACACCGTCATGGTCCGTCATACCATCGTCGGCCCGGACAGGCCCCGATGAGCGAGATGATGGCCGAGGAGCCACGCTGGCTCGAATTCTGAGCGTTCGCCCCTGCCGGCGGTCTGCCGGTCCGTGGCGATCGGCTCTGGCCGGCCGGCCGAGCCCGTGACACCTGGCTCTCCCGCTTCCGCGCGGAGCGCATGGCCCGCAAGATCGCCGCCGGCCTGCGCCGCGAGCTGCCCGGCCTGCTGGTCGAGGACCGGCCGGAGGTCGTTGACGGCGTCTGGACGGTCCGGGTCGTGGTCCCGAGCGGGATCGTGCCCGCCGAGCTGCTGGCCGCCGCCGAGGCTGAAAACGTGCCCTGGCTGGCGGACGACGAGCCGGGGCGCGTCCTGGCGCCGTTCGGACTCGGGTACTCGCCGGAGGAGCAGGAGCAAGTCGTGCTGGTGGCGGCGAAGGTGGTGTACTACCTGCGCCAGACGGGCGACCCGCTGACGTCCTGATCTGCGCCAATCTGGGGGCCAGCCGGATTCACCTCACCCCCCGACCCCCTCTTCGGGCCGGAGAGGGGGAGGTTCAGTGGAACTGCGCGGTGCTGCAAAGGACTCACCACCAGTGAGAGTGCGCCAGAGGACGGCTGCGCTGCCGAGCAGGCCGGATGCCAGGAAGATGGCTCCGAGGGGCACGGCTGGCCCCCAGAGGCCGCGCAGGTGCTCCAGCCCGTACCGCGAGGCCAGGACGGCGTTGGGATCGCGCGTCCACGCTGAGGAGAACGCCCAGGTCAGCCAGAGGCCCAGGTAGATGGCCGTCTCCAGCAGCACCAGCCCGAAGAAGAGTCGGCGTGAGCCTGGCCCGAGGCGCAACGCCTCCCGCGCCACCAGCACCAGCCCGAGCACGACAATCGGCGTCATGCTCTCGGCAGCATCGCCGGTATCGTGCCAGTTCGGCTGGAGCATCACCTGCCCCAGGAAGCCACAGAGGACGACGAGCGGCAGCCAGGGCGGTCTTTGGACGAGCCGACTGAAGGAGCCCTTCCTCGGCGTGAGGACCTTCCTCGCCAGCAGCCAGCAGCCGCTCGCGCCGAGCGCCCCCGTGAGCAGCGCCAGTTGCACCCGCAGCAGCTGATCCAGACCTGGAGTCGCCCCCCGCGCCACGGCGGCCAGGGCTGGCAGCGGGATCAGCGTGCCGATGGCCGCCACGATCCCCTTGAGCAGCCAGTCCCCGAGCGTGTCCGAGACGTCCGCGCCGAACGAGGCCGGGTTGGCGTCGAGCGCCGCTTGCAGACCGTGGGTTGCCAGCACCCACCCTTGCCACGGCCCGAACGCCAGCAGCCCGGCCAGCCCGCCGAGCGCCCAGGTCGCCAGCGTCCAGGCGGCGGGCCAGCGCACCAGCGGGCGGGGCCGCCGCCACACCAGCCAGAGCAGGCTGGGCAGGATGTAGAAGATGCTCGTCGGGTGGGCGAGGTAGGCCAGCCCGGCGCAGAACGCGCCCAGCACGAACGTCTGGCGCGCCCGTGCGGGGGCGTGCGCCAGCGCGGCCTCGCGGATGAGATAGAGGAACAGCAGCACCAGCGCCGCCGCCACCATCTTCGACCAGGGGTAGCTGGCGTTCTGGAGCAGGAACGGGCTGAGCCCGCTCAGGCCGGCCAGCAGCAGCGCCACGCGACGCCCGCCAAGCGCCAGCGCCCAGAGGATGCCAGCCGCCACCAGCGGGACGGCCAGCAGCGGCGTCACGAGCTGGAACGGCCAGAACCGCGCGTCGCCGGCGACCTGGGCCAGCGCGCCCACCAGCAGGCCGCCCTCCAGGTTGTAGAGGGGCGGACGGGAGATGATGCCGAAGTCGCCGACGCGGTTGGTGAAGACGCGCAGATCGGGGAGCGGCTGCCCGGCGTAGACCAGCACCAGGAACCAGTGGGCCACCCAGTCCCCGATCCGCAGCGCCCCGCCGGAGAGGGGCGTCAGGAGGGTGGTGCCGAGCGCCCCGAGCGCGTACAACCCCGCCCCGAGCGCCACGACCGTCGCCTCGCCGCTCCCTGTGCGCGGGAGCGGGGCCGCGGGCCGCAGCGACGTGACGCCCGCCAGCAGCCCGGCCAGCCCCAGGATGATGCACGCCGCCGCCGGCGCCAGCGGCCCTGGCCGGCCGGCCAGCAGCCCCGCGAACGCGGCCAGCCCGAGCAGCGCCGGCAGCAAGGCGAGCGTCAGGGCCAGCCGCTCGGCGGGCGTGAGGCGCGGCCGCCCGAGCAGCCGGTGCAGCCCCCAGCCGCCCAGGAGGGCCAGCAGCAGGCCGCCGGCCAGGATGAGCGCCGTCGTCACAAGACGTGCCCTCTGCTGACCGAGCGCGCGGTCAGCGCGGCCGCGGGATCAGCCCGCGCTCGGCCAGGAACCGCTCGATCTCGCGGCCGGCCAGCGCGTGCGCGTCCCGGTTCCAGTGCTGGTCCGTCTGGAAGTAGAAGCGTCGCGCGTCGCCGCCGGACGCTTGCTGGAGCGGCTGGAGCAGGTCCAGAATCGGCAGGCTGTACTTCTCGGCGATCAGGGCAAGCTGGCGATTCGGCGCGGCCAGGTCGGCGCGGCCCCGGTCCACACGCCGCCCGCCGATCATCTCGCGCCAGCCGTCCTCGCTCAACTGTGGGCTGTCTGGGATCACGAAGACGGCCAGCGGCACGCGCAGCGCGTCGGTCCGGGCCTTGATCCGCCCGAACAACTGGCTGGTGATCTCCCAGCCTTCCTTCCACTCGCCGGCCGGCTCGGCGTCGTAGAGGGCGCGGGTGTGCGCCTCCATCGGGGCGGCGGCCCAGAGCGGCGTGTTGCCCTGGCCGTCCCCGAAGCGGTTGAGCACGCCGGTCTCGAAGACGTTCCAGAGCTGGCAGCAGGCGCGCAGGGCGGGGAGCAGGCCGGTGGGTGGCGGCGGCGCGGGCGGCGGATTTCGGGTGATGACCGCGCCGCTCCGGTCCAGCCCGAAGTACGGCTTGACGGCCAGATCCAGGTCGTCGCCGGCCAACTGGAGCTTGTAGTAGTTGTCGTGCAGGTCGTTGCCGATGAAGAAGCTGACCAGCACGAGGTCTGGCTGGAAGCGGTAGCCCTCGTGGTCGAGGTACAGCCCCTCGATGCCGGTGCCCCAGCCGGCCACGCCGGCGTTGATGACCTCGACGTTCAGCTCGGGGCGCGCCGCGCGCAGCCGACGCTCCAGCACGGCGGCCGTCGTCTCCTGCTGCTCGACCTGGATCGCCTCCATGAACGAGTCGCCCAGGAGCAGGATCCGGAACGTGCCGGCCGGCTTCTCGTAGCTCGTGCGCGGATCGCGCAGGCCCAGCTGATTGAAGCGGACGCGGGCAAAGTACTCGCTGGAGTGCTGCCAACCCTCGTAGTTCGGGACGTGGAAGAACCCGTAGATCGGGTGGCGCTCCAGGTACGCGCCGCTGGTGTAGTTGCCGGGGAGGATCGGCCCGAAGAGGCGCAGGCTCAGCTCCAGCGTCCCGAGCACCATCGCCACGGTGGCCAGCACGATGATCGCGCGGGCAGCCCAGACAACCCCGCGTGAGGGGGTCGGGCGGCTGGCGGCTGCACGTGCAGGGCCAGCCGTGGCGCGGCGAGCAGCCGGGCGGTCGGTGCGAGCGCTGGGCGTGGTGGCGGTACTCACCCGAGCCGCTTCAGGGCGTCCCGCACCCGTGCCGCGAACGAGCCGTCCTGCAAGCAGCGGTAGAGGTTGTCGCCGGGGCAGGAGGTCGGGGCGTGATCGCGGTGGCCGGTCAGGGCCGTGGCCGGGATGGTGTACTTCTTCATGAGCCAGGCGGCCGTCTCCGCCGAGCTGTTCAGTTGGGCGTCTGAGGGCTGCTGGCTGCTGAAATCGCCCAGGAACGAGATCAGCACCAGGCCGGTCGGGTCGTAGTAGATCGAGGGGTTGCCGCGCACGGTGGGCGGCCGGCCAGCCCAGATCACGCCGTCCAGGTCGACGAGGTAGTGGTAGGCGATGTCCTCCCACTCGCGCTCTGGGCCGGTGTGGAAGTGCTGGATATTGCGGAGGTACTGCTCGGGGCCGGGCCGGCCGCTCCAGTACGCGCCGGTGTGGTGCAACGAGACCCCCTTCGGCGTCTGCGGCACGTACGGCTGCACGGGCGGCGCGGCGTTCCACGTTTCCCGACCGCGCACCCCGGGCGGCAGCACCTGTTCGGCCGGGGCGGCAGCAGGGGCCGGGGCCGGAGCCGACAGCGGCGTGATGCTGTTCGGGGCGAAACCGCCCGTCCCGAGCCAGACCGGCTTGGGCGAGAAGATCGGAGAGCCCGTGCCGTTCGAGGCTGGCACGCCGGTGGACGGGTCGGACTGCTGGGCGCTCACCCCTGACGAGAGAGCAGTGAGTCCAACGCCGCTGGCGAGCGCGGCCGCGGAGGAGAGCAGCAGGCGGCGGCGCTGTCGGTTCTGCCGGTTGATGACGACAAGCCTCCGAGATCGTGCAGACGCCTCAGGCCGCGGGCGGTGGATGCGCCAGCCTGAACGGAGCCGCCGCGCGATGATACCGAAGGTAAGACGTTTGACGGAAGGGGCGGTGGCGCGGAGAACGCGCAGGCCGTGTACCTGGCGTCGCAAGCGTTGCGCGGTGCCATCCCTGAGAGCAGGGGAATACCCCCTGGGAGAAGGTGAACAACCCCTGGGAGCGCGACGATCCTCGTCGCCCCGGTAGGACAGCCCAGACGAGAGCGGCGAAGATCGCCGCCTCCCAGAAGACGATCCCAGGCGGACGCCCCCGGCGAGATACTTGCCGGGGGCGTCACGCGAGGTGCGCCGGGTCAGAGGGGTCAGGCTGGGATGCGGAGGGTCTGCCCGGGCTGGATCACGTCGGGGTTGTCCAACTGGTCCGTGTTCGCCTCGAAGATGCGCGGCCACTGGTTGGCGTCGCCGTAGTAGCGCTCCGCGATGGCCGAGAGCGTGTCGCCGTCCGCCACGGTGTAGGTTTGCTCGGCGGGCGCGGCCTCGGGGGCCGGCTCGGGCGCAGCCTCGGCGGGCGGTGGGGCGAGGGCGGCCTGGACCCGCTCGATGGCGAACTGGGCCTCACCCAGGTTCGGGTTGCGGCGCTGAGCCTCCTGGTACAGGTAGAGCGCGCGGTCCAGCTCGCCGCTCTGCTCCAGGGCGGACGCCTGGTTGTACTGGGCGGCGGCGATCTTCTCGTCGATGGCGGCGGCGTCCTCGGGCTGGTACGCTTTGAGGGCGTCGAGCAGCTCGGTCACCTTGCCGAAATCGCCGCCGCCCCAGGCCGCGTCGATCTCGCCCCAGAGCCGCTCCTCCTCCAGCTCCTCGGCGGACTTGAGCGGCTCGGCCGGAGTGGGGGGCGCTTCGGCAACCAGGGCGGCCTCAGCCACGGGCTCGGCCTCAGCCACCGGCTCGGCGGCGGGCGCTTCGGCGGCGGCCGGCTCGGTGGACCACTGCGGCGTCGGCATGGAGATCGGCGGCACGTACGTTCCGGCGGACTCGGCGGCCGGCGCCGGCTCCGAGTACGATTCGACGACCGCCGCCTCGGCCGGAGCAGCCGCCACTTCCTCGGTCACAGTGTACGCGGTCTCGGGCGTGTATGCCTCGGCGGCCGGCGCCTCGGCCACAGCCTCCGGGGCTGGCTCGGCCGGGGCTTCAGGCGCCGGGGCCGGCGCGGCGCTCTGGCCGCCGAACAGGCTGCCAAGTCGCTCCAGGAAGTTGAACGCCATGGTGGTCTCCCTCGTCGGGCCAGGGGCGTCTCACGCGGGGCGGCATGCGCGGCGCGGTCGGCGCCCTCCGAAAAGCACGAACGCCCATCGAGTGCGATGGGCGAGAACGCACGGAGCGCCGCCTACCAGGGGTAGGCGGCGCGGCGATGTCAGTGGGTGACGGCGCGCGGCAGCGTCTTGGCCTCGGCCACCCAGGTCGTCACCATCGACTCGTTGGGGACGCGGCGGGTGAGCTTCTTGGCCTCGTTGACCTCGGCCATCTTCTTGGCAAGGTTGGCCGGCACGCGCTGGGCCAGCTCAGGCACGCTGTCCACGCCGGCCGCTTCGAGCAGCTCGGCGAACTCCGCGCCAACGCCCTTGATGCGGTACAGGTCAGCGTGATTGACCCAGCGAAGCACAGACTTGCCGCTGATGCCCGTCGTCTCGGCGATCTCGTCGCGGCCCTTCGGCGACCCGCCCTTTTCGAGCAGCTTCTCGACGGTCGTGATGCCGATGGTCTTCAGCTTGGCGGCCTGTGCTGGCCCGATCCCTTCGATATCCTCAACCTGGGTCATCGTCGCCTCCCGTGTTGGATTTCTGGTCGGTGCCGAACGAGTCGTGAGCCACGGTCCAGTATGGTCACGAAGTGTTCTGAGACGCAACGCTAACGGCGCTACGTCATAGATCTGCGAGGAGTTATGCCAGATTCAGAGATGAACGTGACCGTGTGCCTGGCCGGGGCAGACACGCGGCCACCCTCGTGACGATGTGTGGAGACCGATGATCAGACGGTGACCGGCTCGGGGGTCCAGTTCTTGAGCGTCCCTCGCGGGATGCCGGCCGCCTCGCGCTGCTTGGTCACCGCCTCGATCATCGCCTGGATGTACCCGTTGGCGAACGCCCGTCCACGATGGCCCCAGGGGGTGTCCCCGTAGGTCTGCGGCACGTGGTCGTCGATGATGAAGCCGTCGAAGCCGGTGTCGTAGTAGATCTCCATCGCCCGGTACATGTCCACGTAGCCGGTATTGATGAACTCTTCCTTGAACTTCGGCACGACGCCATCGACGTTCCGGAAGTGGACGTACAGGATCTTGTTGCGCGAGCCGAAGTACTTGATCTTGCCGTAGATGTCCTTGCTCGGGTCGGTCTCGGCCATCTCGGCCATGGTGCCCTGGCAGAACTCGATGGCGTTGCAGTCGCTCGGGTAGATCTCGACCAGCCGCTTGTAGGAGTCGAAGTCGCGCAGCAGCTGCGGGATGCCGCCCAGGACCGGGACCGGCGGGTCACACGGGTGGATGCCGAGGCGGATGCCCTCCTCCTCGGCGATGGGCGTGATGATCTTGATCCAGTGCTCGAGATTCGCCCACATCTCCTCCTCGCTGTAGACGCGGTCATGGGTCAGCGGGTAGGTCTGGGCGAGGTCGTTGTCGAACGCCGTCGCCAGCGCGCCAGCCCTGATCCGCTCCGGGGGAGTCCGCCAGACGTGCGAGGGCATCCAGTTGTAGCCGAAGATCGGGATGCCGGCCCGGGCCATGTTGCGGACGGTGTGGATCATGTTCTCGATCTGCTCGTCGCGGCGGGGGCCGCCGAGCATGATGTGATCGTAGAACCGCGTCGGGACGTTCTCGATGGCCGTCAGCTTGAGGCCGAACTGCTCGACGCGTATCCGCAGCTTGACGAGGTCGTACAGCTCCCAGCGTTCGCCGCCGGGCAGGATCGGGTTGTTGAAGAGGATGTCGGTGGCCCCGAACTGGGCGGCGAACTGGAGGTACTCGTCGGTGGGGACGTTGAACTGACCGAAGCCTGGGCGCATGGATGCCATCCCGTGTGGTCGTGATAGGGTCCGCAGGGCGCGAACACAGACGCCGATGCTGACCGTTCCTGGTCATGCATGCGAGAACGCCGGCTGCACCGCGAGCGTCGGCGGACAATCTAGCACAGCGCCCGAGATGGGGTCACCGCGCGGCGCTCGGCGCCCAGGGCGATTGCATGTTGATGTCGTCGTGCCGCCTCGACGGGGCTTGAAAGCCCCGCCTACGATCCTGCAGTCGCTGCGCGACGCTCCAGTCGCACCAGTGCCGGCCGTTCCCGGCGGCCGTCGCGCAGCGACGGCGTGACTGTAGGCGGGGACTTCAGTCCCCGACCGCCCGTTCCATGATGCTTCGGG
>JADZEM010000122.1 GCA_020850535.1 Chloroflexota bacterium | reverse complement strand
CAACGGACATCTGCAACGCAGGGAAGGCCAGCGGTGAGATGCTCTCGCCGGGCGCCAGCACCTGCGTGGAGGCGTACCCCTGGGGCGTCGGCTCGCGGTAGACCAGCAGCCGCTCACGGGTCAGATCCGCGATCCACAACTCGGGGATGCCGAAGCGGGCGTAGAGCGGCGCTTTGGTGCGGCGGTCGTACTCCAGCGACGTGTCGGCCACCTCGACGACGAGCAGGACATCGGCCGGCGTCTCCTCCATTGAGGCGTAGAAATCTGGGCGGAACCTAAGCAGGGCGACGTCCGGCTCTGGTTCCTGCCCGTCTGCCAGCACAATGGAGCTCTGGATACGCACGATGGCCCGACCTACCAGGGCCGGCGCGAAGAAGTTGGTGAGGCGATCTACGCAGACCTTGTGTCGGCGGCCAATCGGGCTCATCTCGAGAATCTCCCCGTCGATCAGCTCGACCCGCGCATCCGGCGGCAGGATGCCGGTCTCGGCCAGCCGGTGGTAAGCCTCACTGGAGAACCGGTAGTGGGCCAACTGGATCGCCATGCGGATCTCCCTCTGGTCTGCGGCACGCTTCTGAGCGACTGGATCGTGAGCTTGATCCACTGGAGCCAATTGTACGGGCTGGCAGCGCGGGGCCAGCACGCGAAAACGGGCGCGGCCATCATGGCCGCGCCCGTGTGCTGACAGCGGTGTGCGTGGGGATCAGCGGTCGTTCGGGCTGCCCTGGCCGGGGCCGTAGCCGCCCTGGCCGGGACCGTAGCCGCCCTGGCCGGGACCACCCTGGCCGTAGCCACCTTGACCATAGCCGCCCTGGCCGTACCCGCCCTGGAAGCTCTGGCCGCCCGGGCCGAGGTACCGGTCACTGCCGAAGGCCAGGATGCCGAGGCCAACCGGCGCGCAGCAGATGAGTCCCAGCACGCTGAACATGGTGCCCTTTCCGAAGGACTTCCCAAGTTCCAGGTACACCATGATGAAGATGACGATGTTCAGGATCGGGACCAGCATCAGCAGGATCCACCACCACGGCTTCCCGACGATCTGCAGCAGCACGATGGTGTTGTAGATCGGGATGATCGCCTTCCAGCCTTCCTGGCCGGCCTTCTGGAAGATCATCCACAGACAGGCGATCATGTACACGACGACGATGAGCTGAACCAGCCCCGTGATGATGCTGACACCAGCGTCGGCATCGCCGCGCTGCAGCGCGGGTCCCATGACCGAAAAGACGTTCACGTAGCTCCTCCTCTTGACAGGTACCGCACGAGCCCCAACCGGGTGCGCCCACACCTCCCTTGTGGAGTCTGATGAAGTCTGACGCTCAGGGCCGCTACGGACCCTGCTCTCACGCACGGCCCCGACCAGCCAGGAGGGGACCACTGGCCGCCCGCCCATGCCGAGGGATCACCCTCGGGCAGGCTCCGCTATCTCACAGTACGCACAAGCAGGATCGACAGGGAAGATAGCCCATCGGGCTGAGACTTGACTGTGCTGGAGTTGACATGTGTTCTGTACGCCTGCACACAGCACACGATGTGCAGATGACTCATCATCAGAGACACCACAACGTCAACCCGCCGAGCGCAGCCTGACAGGGCGCCTCGGCAGAAGTCAGAGGCCCCCGACCATGCAGATCAGCGCTACGAACCACGACACACACCACAACGCACTTCCTGAGGCGTTCGGGTCGTTCGAGCAGCCGCTCCTGCTGCAGCCAGCCGACCTCATGCCGGCCGACGACGACGACGAGATCCTGGACACCTGGCTGGCCTCGCTCGGCCCGCGCGAGTTCGAGCTGATTCTCAGCAACCTCGCCCGGGACTCCCATGGCCGCTTCGCCCTGGAGCCGACTGCCTGACCACCGCTGCACCGTCGGCCACACCGGCCGAGCCAGCGCCGTCGGCATGGCCGCCGCCGGCGGGCATTTCCAGACGCAAACGATGAGGGCTTGATGAGCAACGCTATCAAGCCCTTTTTGCTGCGTCCACACGATCATGGTCGGAGTCGTGTTCACCTTTCGTTTCCCAGACGTGACAGTCCGGCGGTGTGCTGCCGTGTTCCATCCGTCGGGCCGCCCGCGCCTGCGGTTGGCCGCTGATCCTGAGACGGGTGACCGCTGGCCGGCTGTCGCGATACCCGTGACGGACGACCGCACACGCTGCCGTTAGTCGCCTATGCTCGGCAGACCGTGGCGAGGCTGCATGTCGTGGGCTACCAGCCGTAAAACGTTCAGAAACGGCGCTACCGCTTGACACCGAAGCGCTGCCCCTTGACGTAGAGCGAGACGCTGCCGTCCGCCTCAGGCCGCAGCTCGATCACCGTCTCGTCAAACGACGAGATCTCGGTGTGAATCACAAACCTCGTGTCCGAGATCGGCTCCAGCTCGAAGCTGAACGACATGATCCCGCCCACCAGCTTGTCGCCCTCCCGCATGATGCGGAGCGTTCCCTGCGGCGTCTCGTACAGGCCGACGTACCGATCCCACACCGCCCGATTCGGCACAAACGTGTTCTCAGGGCCGATCCTCGGCACCTCGCGCAGCACCGGCTGCACCCCGATCAGCAGCCGCGCCACCCCCTCCGCGATCTCGTCCTTGGCGTCGCTGTCGAGGTTGGCGAGCACCGCCACGCCCAGCTTCCGCTCGGGCGCCAGCACGAACATCGATCCCATCGTCAGGATCTCGCCCGGGTGGACGACCGCCTGCAGCCCCTCCTGGGTGCTCAGAAACCAGCCCAGACCGTAGGAGAGCGTGTCGTTGATGCGGACCGTTGGCGTCTCCATCTGGGTGACGGACGCCTCCGAGAGGACGCGTGCGCCGTCGAGGATGCCGCCGTTCGCCATCGCCGCCAGGAACCGGCCGCTGTCCTCGGCCGTGCTCACCAGCATGCCGGCCGGGTTGTACGCCCGGGTCAGGCGGGTTTTCTCGGGCCGGAGCTGCCCCTTGCGCTTCAAGTAGCCCTGGGCCATGCCCAGTTCGGCGGCGCGGGCCGGGTCGAACGTCGAGCGGGTCATCCCCAGCGGCGCGAGCAGCCTCTCCCCGACATACTGCTCGTAGGGCAGCCCCGAGACCACTTGCATGATCAGCCCGGCCGTGTTGAAGCCGTCGTTACCGTACTCGAAGCGCGTGCCGGGCGCGCTGCTCAGCCGCTCCCACTCCAGCGAGCGTACCCGCCGTTCCAGCGCGTCCGGCTCCTGCCGGCTGTCCAGCGAGGCCGAGGCCGGGATGCCCGAGGTGTGGTTCAACAGGTGGCGGACCGTGATCTCGTTCGCGCGGGGGTCGTCCACCGTGAACCACGGCAGGTAGCGCGTGACCGGCGCGTCCAGCGAGACGGCCCCCGCCTCCACCAGCTGCATGATGGCGGCGGCCGTCAGCGGCTTGGTGGTGGAGCCAACGGCGACCAGTGTCTGCGGCGTCATCGGGCGGTTCTGCTCGCGGTCCGCCAGCCCGTAGCCGCGCGCCAGCGTGACCTGCCCGCCCTCGACAATCGCCAGCGAGAGGCCGGGGACGCTCCAGGCGGCCATCCGCTCCTGGATGTAGCCGTCGATCTGATCCTGGGCGACCTGCCCGCTCGTCGGCTGCGACCCGCGCAGGCCAGGGGAGGCCGCGACTGCCGGCCACGGCCGGGCCGACGACACGAGCGACGCGGCGACAGCAGCCAGCCCAGCCCTGGCGCTGAGGACGAGCGCCGCACGACGAGAGCATCGGGACATGAAGCAGAAGCCTCCCGGACGGCGAACCAGCCGACGCGATGGTGCGGGAACTATGCCACCGCCACGGAAAGCAACGCCCCCATTGGCGGCCGAGCGTGCGCGGCACGGTGGGAGCCTGCCGCGTCCACGGCGCGGGCCTGCATGAACTGCCGTCGGCTGGCCTGCGCGATCTGCTGCCGGCGGGCCGAGCGATCTGCTGCCGGCGGCCCGTCCCTTGGCGGCGCGGTGTGCACGTTGTGTTGTGCGCGCAGCGCGATTCCGGCGTGCTGCGCGCCGGCCGGCCGCCGTGGAAACTGCACGACAGTCAGCCGTCCATGACACTCACGTAACGGAAGTGGTGCTGCCGCCCGCTGGTGGTGCTGCACACCGCGACGCAGCCGCCGGATGCGCGGTTGCGTCTTCGGCCAGGACGCCATGCCTGCGTAGCATCGCCCGCCCGGTAACCGTGTGGTAACCTGATCGGAAACCGGTGCGTAACCCCCGTCCCGGTTCGGGCGCCGGCTCCGTTGGTACTGCTCGGACACGGCGCAGGGGAGCGGTCGAACACCCACACTGCTCGCGTCCACGGTCCGTCGACGCAGTGAGTCGCGCGGTGTCGCGCGTCGGTTGACAGCACCCTTCGGCAGACAGGCGTCTGTGCGGTCTCTGGCGAGGCACCCGTGCGAGGCAGCGTCCTGACGGTGTGGTCGCCTGTTGGTGACTCTTGCGACTGGGAGCGTAGGGCATGATCCACCAGTTTATCTTCGCGGCGCCGAAGCCCGGCATGACCGAGCAGCAGTTCCAGGACTACTGGATCAACGTTCACGCCGTGAAGTACGCCAGCAAGATCCCGCAAATCAAGCAGTACAGCGTTGCTGCGCGGCTGCCGTTCGGGGATGAGTCCAGGGAGCCGCTCTGGAGCGGCCTCGCGGAGATCTGGCTGGCGAACGACGAGGATCAGATCGCATCGCTCCAGACCCCCGAGTTCCTCGAAGGCGCGCGCAAGGACGAGCCGAACTGGGCGGCGTTCTGGCGAAGCGTCGTCGTGGACACCGAGGCTCACATCTTCAAGGATGGCGGCGGCCTGGACGCGGTCAAGGACTGCGTCAAGATCGTCGGGCTGGTCAAGCGCAAGCACGGGATGACCGTCGAGGAGTTCCGCCGCCACGCGGCCGAGGTCCACGCGCCGATGGACCTGAAGCTGCCGGGCATCCGCCGCTACGGCCAGTACTACACCCGTGACGGGGCGTACAGCATCTGCGAGCCGCCGTTCGACGCCGTCGCCTGCCTCTGGTTTGACAACGCCGAGGCCGTCAAGGCCGCCTTCGCCTCCGAGCAGTACCGCACCGTCAACGGGCCGGACGTGCCGAACTTCATCCACATGCAGTACCGCCACATCTTCCTGATGAAAGAGCACTGGACCATCGGGCCGAACGGCCTGGACTGAGCGCCGCGACGGTTGTGCGCTGCGCGCCCCCTCGAACGACGCCCCGATCCCGCTCCACCCGGAGCGGGTTGACGTGAGGGATTGCTCTGGTGACTGCTCCCCTGGGAACGAGTCCGCGCCGATGATGACGCCGCCCCTGCGCGAGTTCACCTTTACCACCGTCATGGTTGACGACGCCGGCATCGTGACGGGCCGCCACAACGGGAGCGGCCTGTACTTTGCCGAGGATCTCGGCAGCCTTGACCTGGATATGGTGGCGATCTCCGGCGGCTCGTTCGTGATGGGGTCGCCAGAGGATGAGGCTGGCCGCCAGCCCATCGAGGGGCCGCAGCGTGAGGTGGTGGTGCCAGACTTCTTCATCAGCCGGTACCAGATCACCCAGGCCCAGTACGCCTCGCTGCTCGGCCACAACCCGGCCCAGAGCCAGGTCGACAACAACCCGGTCGAGTGCGTGACGTGGTTCGACGCGCGGGCCTTCTGCCAGCGGCTGAGCGATCTGACTGGCCGCCCCTACCGTCTCCCCAGCGAGGCGGAGTGGGAGTATGCCTGCCGCGCGGGCACCACCAGCACGTTCGCGTTCGGCGACACCCTCACCGACCGACTGGCGAACACCTACGCCGAAGTGCCGTACGCCTCGGCGCTGCCGGGCCGCCACCGTGAAGGACCGACGACGGTCGGGATGTACCCGGCCAACGCCCTCGGCCTGCACGACATGCACGGCAACCTCTTCGAGTGGTGCGAGGACAACCTCCACTCGGATTTCACGGGCGCGCCGTCCGACGCCCATCCCTGGATCGACGGACCCGGCCTCTGGCCGGACTACTACGTCCTGCGGGGGGCCGCCTGGGTCAACCCGCCCGTGCAGAGCCGGTCGGCGGCCCGTTTCGGGATGGTGCCGATCTACAAGAGCATCGCGATCGGGTTTCGCGTGGTCTGCGCGCCGCCGTGAGCGCAGCAGGTGAGGGAATCAACCTCGGCATCGGACGCACATCCACGTCCACATCTTGGAGGAGAGGTCACCGTGGCTGAGTCAAAGAAGGTTCTGGCCGTCATGTCGGAGTGGGGCTACTGGGGCATCGAGCTGGTCGGCCCGCTGCTGAAGCTCGAAGCCGCCGGCTACAGCCTGGACTTCATCACGCCCAAGGGCAAGCGCTCGCCGGTCCTGCCGCCCAGCACCGACACCACCTACGTGGACCCGCCGCTGGGCGTCTGCGTCACCACCGCTGAGGACGCGGAGCTGGTCAAGGCCTTCGAGAAGACGGACCGCCTGAACAGCACCCAGAACCTCTCGACGTGGTTCCCGGAGCGGCCGTTCTTCCACCAGGAGCCGTTCCTCCGCAACTTCGAGGCCTACTTCGAGGGCGTCAAGAAGGCCCAGGCCGAGGCGACCTCCCGCTACGACGCCCTGCTGCTCGTCGGCGGCAGCGGCCCGATTGTGGACATGGTCAACAACCAGCTCGTCCACGACCTGATCCTCGGCTTCTACAACAAGAAGATGCCGATTGGCGCGATCTGCTACGGCGTCGCGCCGCTGGTCTTCGCGCGGGACTTCAACGAGCGCATCTCGATCATCAAGGGCAAGCACGTCACCGGCCACTGCCTCGAGTACGACTACCACGACGGCACCGGCTTCGTGGGGACGGACTTCAACATGGGGCCGCCGCCGTACACCCTCGAGTACATCCTCTCGGACGCTGTCGGGCCGGAGGGCCAGTACCACGGCAACTTCGGCAAGCGGACCTCGGTGATCGTGGACTACCCGTTCATCACCGCCCGCTCGCTGCAGTGCGCGCATGAGTTCGGCGAGCGGTTCGTGGACGTGCTGACGAAGGACATGAAGCGCTCCGGCTGGTAGACACCGAAGAGAACTCGCCCGTGTAGCAACCCCTCACCCCCGCCCCCTCTCCCTCAAGGGGAGAGGGGAAAGCCCACCAGTCGCTGATGGACTCCCCCTCTCCGCGCCGGAGAGGGGGTGAGGCAACCCCAGGGCTGGGCTGAGGTCACTGGCACGGACCAGATCGGAGAGCACGCGCACCATGACCAGAACCGGACGCTATGCCATCCTCGAACAGTTCGTTGCGGATGGCGTTACCCACATCTTCGGGAACCCAGGCACGGTCGAGCAGGGCTTTCTCGACGCCCTGGGCGACTTCCCCTCCCTGCACTACATCCTGACGTTGCAGGAGTCGATCGCCATCATGGCGGCGGACGGCTACGCTCGCGCGGCGAAGCGGCCGGCCATCGCCCAGATTCACAGCTCGCCGGGCCTCGGCAACGCCATCGGCGCGATCTACCAGGCGCAGCGCGGGCATGCGCCCATCGTCATCATCGGCGGGGACGCCGGCATCAAGTACCAGGCGATGGACGCCCAGATGGCGGCTGATCTGGTCAGCATGGCGAAGCCCGTCACCAAGTGGTCGACGATGGTGCAGCATCCGTCTTCGCTGCTGCGGACGCTGCGCCGCGCCTACAAGATCGCGGCGACGCCGCCGATGGGGCCGGTCTACGTCTGCCTGCCGCAGGATGTAATGGACGAGGTCTCCACCGAGAGCGTCTTCCCGACCTCCCTGCCGGTGACGTACTCGCTGCCGGCTCCCGAGCTGGTGGAGCAGGCCGCCACGATGCTGGCCGAGGCCGAGCGCCCCACCTTCTACGTCGGTGACGGCGTGGCCTGGGCCGGCGCCCAGCCGGAGCTGCAGCGGCTCGCCGAGCTGCTCGGCGCGGACGTCTGGGGCTCGGACGCCGGCGAGCTGAACCTCCCCTACACCCACCCGCTGTGGCGCGGCCAGACCGGCCACATGTTCGGGCCGCAGAGCCTGCCCATCGCGCAGGCTGGGGACGTCAACTTCGTGGTGGGGACGTACATCTTCCCCGAGGTGTTCCCCGAGCTGGGCGATATCTGGGCGGCCGGCGCGCGGACGATCCACGTCGATCTGAACGCCTATGAGATCGCCAAGAACCACCCGGTCGATCTTGGCCTGGTGGCCGACCCGAAGTTGACGCTCGCGGCGATTGCCGACCTGCTGGAGGGCAAGCTCTCGCAGGCCCAGAAGGCGGCGGCCCGTGCGAAGCTGGAGCAGGCCGGCGCCGCGAAGGCTGCCCAGGTCGAGAAAGAGAAGGCGGCGGACCGCGCCCGTGGCGACGCGACGCCGCTGCACTTCTCGCGGCTGGTGATGGAGCTGGCCCCGCGCCTGCCGGCGGACACGGTCCTGTTCGACGAGGGGCTGACCTCCTCGCCGGATCTGACCCGCTGGCTCCCCCCGACGACGGTCGGGCAGTTCCTCCAGACGCGCGGCGGCTCGCTGGGCGTGGCGCTCGCCAGCGGCATCGGCGTGCAGGTCGCCAACCACGGCAAGACGGTGCTGGCCGTCTCCGGCGATGGTGGCGCGATGTACACGATCCAGTCGCTCTGGTCGGCGGCCCGCCACAACCTGCCGGTCAAGTACATCGTCTGCAACAACCGGTCCTACCGGCTGCTCCAGGCGAACATCAGCCAGTACTGGAGCGAGCAGGGCGTCACGGACCGTCCGTTCCCGCTGAGCTTCGACCTCTCGAAGCCAGACCTGCAGTTTGCCGAGATGGCGAAGGCGCTCGGCGTGGCCGGGCGGCGGGTCCAGACGGCCGAGGAGATCGTCCCCGCCGTCGAGGAGATGCTGGCCCACAACGGCCCGTTCCTCCTGGACGTGGTGCTTGAGGGGAACGTCCACCCAGAGCTGATCGGCGTGCGCTGCGGACAGTAATCAGAGGGCCCTCCAGAGTCGGCGGTGTGGGCCACACCTCGGGGAGATGCATTCATGGATCTGAGCGGCAAGAAGATCGCCATCCTGGTCGAGAGCGACTTCTACGAACACGAGATCTGGTACTACCACTACCGGTTTGCCGAGGAAGGCATCGACGCGCGCTTCGTCAGCAAGCTCTGGGGACAGCCGTCGCTCACGTTCAACGGGCACGAGTACAAGGCCCCGTTCGTCTGCGACAAGAGCTTCGAGGACATCGACGACGCCGAGCTGGCGACCTACGCCGCCGTCATCGTCCCCTCGGGCATGGTCTCCGACCGGCTCCGCTGGACGGATGACGTCTCCAAGCTGCCCCCGGCCTCCGAGTTCCTGAAGCGCGCCTTCGGGATGCCGGGCGTCCTCAAGGGGATCATCTGCCACGGCCTCTGGCTGACGGCGCCGGTCCCGGGCCTTGTCAAGGGCCGTAAGCTGACCTGCCACAACAACCTGCACGGCGATGCCCTGGCCTACGGCGCGGAGTACGTCGATGCCGATGTGGTGGAAGACGGCGACTTGATCACCGGCCGCAGCGGTGGGCATGCCCACCTGTTTGCCAGAGCCATCATCGAGCGGCTCAAGAAGACGAGCTGAGGAGCGACGGCATGACGGCACAGATGGACCCTATCGCTCCCCCCGTGCGCGTGCCCGCCGAGACGGTGGACCTCAGCGCGTCGGTTGGCGCGCCGTACCTCGTGGAGGCCGGCTCACCGCACCCGCTCGGCGCGACGGTTGATGCCACGGGCGTCAACTTCTCGGTCTTCTCAGAGCACGCGACCTTCATCGAGCTGCTGCTCTTCGACAATGACGATTCGGCGGAGCCGTTCCAGACGGTGAAGCTCTCGGCGGCGATGCACCGCACCTTCCACTTCTGGCACTGCCACATTCGCGATCTTCCGGCCGGCACCCAGTACGCCTACCGCGTGGATGGGCCGTGGGATCCCCACGGGCGGGGCTTCCGCTTCAACCCGAACAAGGTGGTCATTGACCCGTACGCCAAGGGCATCACCACCTCGCTGTGGGACCGGGGGGCGGCCTGTACCCCGGATGACAACGTCGGGCAGTCGATGCGCGGCGTCGTGCTCGATATCTCGGACTACGACTGGGAGGGCGATACGCCGCTCAACCGGCCGATGTCCGAGACCATCGTCTACGAGATGCACGTGGGCGGCTTCACGAAGTCCCCCACGGCCAGCGTGACCAATCCGGGAACGTTCTCCGGCATCCACGAGAAGATCCCGTACCTCAAGGCGTTGGGCGTGACGGCAGTCGAGTTGCTGCCGATCCACCAGTTCGATCCGAAGGAGATCGAGAAGCCCAGCCCGGCTGACCCCAACGTGATGCTGACCAACTACTGGGGCTACAGCACCGTCGGGTTCTTTGCCACGCACAACGCGTACCGGTCCTCGCCGGACTTCAAGGAGGGCCTCACCGAGTTCCGCGACATGGTGAAGGCGCTCCACAAGGAAGGCATCGAGGTCATCCTCGACGTGGTGTTCAACCACACCAGCGAGGGCAACCACCAGGGGCCGGTCATCAACTTCAAGGGCTTCCAGAACGACGTCTACTACCACCTGGTGGAGCAGGACCGGCAGTACTACATGGACTACACCGGGTGCGGAAACACGGTGAACTGCAACCACCCGCTGGTGGACAAGTTCATCGTGGAGTGCCTGGAGTACTGGGTACGCGAGTACCACATCGACGGCTTCCGCTTCGACGAGGGCTCGATCCTCTCACGGGGCGAGGACGGCGCGCCGATGGTCCACCCGCCGGTGGTCTGGCACATCGAGCTGTCCGAGGAGCTGGCCGACACGAAGGTCTTCGCCGAGGCCTGGGACGCTGCCGGCCTCTACCAGATCGGCTACTTCCCGGGGTATCGCTGGGCGGAGTGGAACGGCCGGTACCGCGACGATGTGCGCCGCTTCGTCAAGGGTGACGGCGGGCTGATCAGCGCCATCGCGTCACGGATCGCCGGCTCGTCCGACATCTACCAGTCGAGCGGACACCTGCCGATCAACAGCGTCAACTTCATCAACTGCCATGACGGGTTCACGCTGAACGATCTGGTCTCCTACAACGACAAGCACAACGACGCCAACGGCGAAGGCAACCGCGACGGCAACGACAGCAACGACAGCTGGAACTGTGGGTGGGAAGGCCCCACCGACGATGCCGGTATCGAGCGGTTCCGCGAGCAGCAGATCCGCAACTTCGCCACCATCCTGATGCTGTCTCAGGGCGTACCGATGTTCGTGGCTGGCGACGAAGTGCGCCGCACTCAGCACGGCAACAACAACGCCTACTGCCAGGACACTCCGCTCTCGTGGCTGGACTGGTCGCTGACGGAGAAGAACGGCCATCTGCTGCGCTACTTCCAGCAGATGATTGCCTTCCGAAAGCGTCACCCCATCGTACACCGCTCCCGTTTCTTCACTGGTGAGACCAACGAGCGGCTCCTTCCAGACGTCGCCTGGCATGGTTGCGAGCTCAACGCGCCGGGCTGGAACGACCCGAACTCGCGCATTCTGGCGTACACGATGGGCGGTTTCGGGACCGACCCTGACCTGCACGTGATGCTGAACATGGATGGCAGCGCGCTCCCGTTCGAGCTGCCCATTGTCCACGGCCGGCGCTGGTACCGCGTGGTGGACACGAGCCTCCCCTCGCCCGAGGACATCGCCGAGGATGGCCAGGAGGTCGCCATCGCGGACGGGGCCTACATCGTCAACAGCCACAGCGTCGTCGTACTGATCTCGCGCTAGAGATACACCCCTCACCCCCCGACGGAGGATTCATGGACCGCGTGGACTTCACTTTCTCAGACCTTGTTGCAGGCTACGTGCAGTCGTTCGACCCGACGACGGACAGCTACGTCGTCGTGACTCCTGGCGGCAAGGAAGTCGCCATCAGCATCGGCGCGAACTGCTATGCCGAGATGGTCCGCAACCTGGGCGAGGGGTGGCAGGACGCTGGCGACATGCGAGCAGCCCTCCAGCCGGGGAAGTTCGTGTTCTCGTACGGCATCTTCTACCCGGAGGATACACTCAAGTTTGAGGCGAAGCACCTCGTGTTCCTCGGGCGGAACGCGGACGAGTGGCGCTTCGAGGCCCAGGACTGGTGGGTTCGGCAGGTTCGCCAGATCTGCGACTTCTACCTGAACGCCCAGTTCCCAGATGGCCACATCGACTTCAGCCAGTACCGCACCCAGCTGACGGTCGAGGGCACGAAGGTCGGGAACGCCCTGCGCCAGGAGACGGACACCATCTCGCGGATGGTCTACGGCTTCGCAACGGCCTACCTGCTGACCGGCGAGGATAAGTACCTCGAAGGCGCGGAGAAGGGCACCGAGTACCTCCGCGAGCACCTGCGCTTCATCGACCACAAGGATGACATCGTCTACTGGTACCACGCGGTGGACGTGAAGGGCGGCCACGAGCGCAAGATCTTCGCCTCGGAGTTCGGCGACGACTACGATGGCATCCCCGCCTACGAGCAGATCTATGCGCTGGCCGGCCCCACGCAGACCTACCGCATCACCGGCGACGCGGCCATTCGCTCCGACATCGAGATGACCCTGAACCTGTTCGAGAAGTACTTCCGAGACCCGGTCAAGGGCGGCTACTTCTCGCACATCGACCCGGTCACGTTCGACCCGCGTGCCGAGTCGCTGGGCCAGAACCGGGCCAAGAAGAACTGGAACTCAGTCGGTGACCACGCCCCAGCCTACCTGATCAACCTCGTGCTGGCCTCCGGCGATCCGAAGCACGCCGAGATGCTGGTGGACACCGGCGACACCATCACGAAGTACTTCCAGGACTACGACAACGCACCGTTCGTGCAGGAGAAGTTCTTCGAGGACTGGTCGCACGACGAGCACTGGGGCTGGCAGCAGA
This sequence comes from Chloroflexota bacterium, assembly GCA_020850535.1. Classification (NCBI taxonomy): domain Bacteria; kingdom Bacillati; phylum Chloroflexota; species Chloroflexota bacterium. Next base: position 3,920 of record JADZEM010000122.1, on the reverse strand, counting down.
ACCGGGGCGTGGTGGGGCACAACCTCAAGATCGCCTGGAACCTGATGCGCATCCACAGCCTCGCGCCGAAGCCCGAGTACGTGGAATTCGCCAAGAAGATCGCCGAGGTCATGCCGAGCATCGGCGGCGACCAGCTGCGTTGCGGCTGGTACGACGTGATGGAGCGCAAGCTCTCTGAGGGCCAGCAGTACCATCGCTACGCCTGGCACGACCGCAAGGCCTGGTGGCAGCAGGAGCAGGGCATCCTGGCGTACCTGATCCTCGACGGCATCCTGGACGAGCCGCGGTACAAGAAGCTGGCCCGCGAGTCGGTGGCGTTCTACAACAGCTTCTTCCTGGATCACGACAGCAACGGCGTCTACTTCAACGTGCTGGCCACGGGTATCCCGTACCTGATGGGCACCGAGCGCCTGAAGGGCAGCCACTCGATGAGCGGCTACCACTCGACAGAGCTGTGCTACCTCTCGGCGGTCTACTCCAACCTGCTCGTGACCAAGCAGCCGCTGGATCTGCACTTCAAGCCGAAGCCGGGCGCGTTCGGGGACAACGTCCTGCGAGTCTCGCCGGACATCCTGCCTGAGGGCAGCATCAAGATCGAAGAGTGCTGGATCGACGGCCAGCGCTGGAACGACTTCGACGCTGACAAGCTGACGGTCAACCTGCCGAAGGTCGATACTGACCTGCGCGTCCGCGTGCGGGTGGCCCCGCGCGTGCTGGCCGACACCTTCACGGCCGTGGCCGAGTGCGAGGGCGACAGCGCCACGCTGACGCTGTTCGGCGAGCTGGATCGCGGCGCGCTGGGCGAGCTGCAGCACGAGCTGGCGAAGCTCATCACGGCGCAGCCGAAGAAGGTGACCGTGGACGTGACGGACCTCAAGACGATCACCGGCGAGGGCATGCGTGCGCTCGTGTTCGCGAAGCAGAAGCTCGACATCGACGTGGACATGGTCATCGCCGGGGCGACCGGCGAGGTCCGGCAGGCGTTCGACGACGAGGAGCTGAGCGACGAGGTGCTGTTCGCGGACGCCACGGCGAAGTAGGCGAGTCGAGGCCCTCACCCCCAAAGGGTGAGGGCCTCCCCACCCTGCGCTACGGCTGCATCGACAGCGACGGCTGCTTGTGGTGAATCAGCACCTCGCTGGTCAGGGCCAGGGTGGCCGCGCTGATGGCCGCCTCCAGCGCCGCCGACGTGACCGGCAGCGGGTCCAGCAGCCCCACCTTCCAGGCGTTCACCCAGGCCCCTGCGACGGTGTCGTAAGTCCAGCCCGGGCCACGCTCGCGCGCCCCCGCCACGATGGTGCTCGGCTCCAGGCCGGCGTTCCGGGCGATAGTCCGCATCGGAGCTTCCAGGGCGCGCGCCACGATCTTCGCGCCGTAGGCCTCGTCGCCGGTGAGCGGCAACGCCTCGACGGCCGGCACGCACGCCAGCAGGGCCGCCCCGCCGCCCGGCACCACGCCCTCGATGGCTCCCGCCCGCGCGGCCGTCACCGCCGCCTCGACGCGCAGCTTCAGTTCGTCGCGGTCGGATGGAGTTGCCGCCCCCACGCGAATCGTCGCGGCCAGCCCGGCCAGCTTCCCGATGCGCTCTTTGACGCGCTCGCGACTCCAGGTATCGTCGGCCAGCAGGCGGACCTGGGGCTTCAGGTCGGCGATGCGCGCGCGGATCTGCGCCTTCTCGCCGCGCCCGCCCAGGATGCCGAAGTGCGAGTAGGTGACCCAGGCCTGCCGCGCCCGCCCGAGATCGTCGATAGTCACCTCTTCCAGCCGCTCGTGGCGGTCCACCTGGAAGCAGCGCCCGCCCGTGATGACGGCCAGGTCGTCCAGCATGCCAGCCCGCTGCTCGCCGAAGTGGGGCGCCCTGGCCGCCATGATGTGATCGAAGCGGCCATGCTGGCGGTTCAGCACCAGGAGGGCGAGCGCCGACTCCTTGATGTCCGGGGCCAGGATCAGCAGGTTCCGCTCGCCGGACGCCGTGCAGGCCTCCAGCGCCGGGATCAACTGCTCGGGCCGCTCGACGTGGTGGGTCGTCAGCAGGATGCGCGGCTCCAGCATCCGGACCGTCGTTTCGCCGGGCTTGAGCAGGTGTGAGGACAGGTAGCCGCCCTGCCAGCTCACGCCCTCCACGTACTCCCAGGTCGTCTCCGTGCTCTCGCCGTCTTCGACCAGGATCGAGCCGTCCGGCCCGACGGCCTCGACAATCGAGCCGATCCGCTGGGCCAGGGCCGGGTGGTCGCGGAGCGTCCCGGCCACCAGCCCGGCGATCTCCTCCGGCTCGTCGATCTTCCGGGCCTGCCGCCGCAGCCCCGCGAGGACCGTCTCCAGCGCCCGCTCGATGCCCCGCCGCATCGGGACGGGGCTGCCGCCGGCCGCGACGTAGCGCTCGGCGGCCTCCACCAGCGCCTGGGCCAGGACGGCAGCCGTCGCCACGCCGTCACCCACGCGCTCGTGCACCCGCCACGCCAGGTGACGCAGGAGCATCGCGCCCATGTCCTCGAACGGGTCGCCCACGCCCGTCATCCGCCGCGCGATGATCGCCGCGCTGTCGAGGATCTCCGGCGGCCGTTGCCCGATCAGCGGGGCCATCGCCACCGTGCGCCCGGCCGGTCCGAGCGTCACCCGCAGCAAGCGCGCCATCGTCACCATGCCCCGGATCAGCGCTGAGCGGCCAGACGGGGCCTGCAAAATGAATGGATCGGACACCGACGCCTCGCTGGAAGGACTCCTGATACGGGCAGTATAGTCGGGCGCTCGGCGCGGCCAGGCGGGATGCTTGCGCGCCCCGCGGGATGACCGCGCAGCCTGAGCGACCCGCGATCGAAGGAGATCCCGCTGTGAAGGCGCTACGAACGATTGGCGAGCGGCAGGTCGAGGTGCTCGACCTGCCGATCCCGCACGCTGAGCCTGGAGAGGTCGTCATCAAGATGCAGGCGACGGGCATCTGCGGCAGCGACCTGCACCCGTATCGTCGGCCAAGCCCGCTACACCTGAACCCCGGCTTCATCTCCGGCCACGAGCCGTGCGGCGTCATCGCCGAGGTGGGCCAGGACGTCAGCGGCTGGCAGGTGGGCGACCGCGTCGTGCCGTGGTTCCGGCGGACCTGCGGCCAGTGCGCCAACTGCCGCGCCGCGAAGCAGAACGTCTGCTCCAACCGCCGGCCGTCCTACGGGCACCAGGGCCAGGACGGCTCGCACTGCGAGTACATGCGCGTCGAGGCGCCGTGCCTGCTGCGCCTGCCGGAGCACCTGGCCTACCTGGACGGCTCGATCATCGCCTGCCAGGGCGGCACCGCCTATGCGCCGCTGGTGCGGATGGGCGTCAGCGGGCGCGATGTGCTGGTCGTGTCGGGCCTGGGGCCGGTCGGGCTGCTGTCGGTGCTGTTCGGGAAGGCGATGGGTGCGACCATCGTCGGAATCGATCCCTCAGCCGGCCGGCGGGCTATCGCGGAGCAGATCGGCGCGGATCTGACGCTCGATCCGGCCGCTGCCCCGGTCGGGGAGCAGCTGCGGGCGCACGTCCCGGACGGCGCGGACAAGCTGACCGAGACGTCTGGCGCGAACAGTGCACACAGGGTCATCGGCGATCTGCTGCACGCCCACGGCTGGGCTGCGCTGGTCGGCGGCGGCTCGCCCGAGTTCGTGATGCCGCTCGGGGGGATCAGCGGCAAGGAGCTGACCATCATCGGGTCGAGCGCCTACGCCCCGACGCAGTTCGACGAGATCGCCGCGTTCGTCAAGCGCCACGACGTCCAACTGTCGAAGGTGGTCAGCCACCAGCTGCCGCTGGAGGACGGCCCGGAGGCGTTCAGGATCGCCGCCGACGCGAACAGCGGGAAGGTCTGCTTCCGCTTCGACTGAGGGGAAAGGCCCTCACCCCCCAACCCCCTCTCCCTGTGCGCGGGAGAGGGGGAGGAATGACAGTCT